>CAYSQN010000115.1:0-3084 GCA_964433305.1 Microcaldota archaeon
GGATTACTATGACCCGAAGAATATGCAGTGGGGGGACATACGGGTTTTCAACGACGACTTCGTGGAGCCCAAGTCTGGCTTCCCGCCGCACCCCCACTCCGAGATGGAGATAATCACCATAGTTCTGGACGGGGCGATAACGCATCAGGACAGCATGGGAAACAAGGAGAAGGTAATCGCAGGCGAAGTGCAGGCCATGACTGCCGGCCATGGGCTGGAGCATGCGGAGTATAACCAAGAAGACAGCCAACTGCACCTCTATCAGATTTGGATAAAGCCCTCCAGGCCAAACCTCCCTCCGGCCTACGGGCAATTTAAGTTCGGGCAGAAGGACTATGAAAATAAATTGCTTGCGGTGGCTTCGGGGCAGGGCAAGAAGGGGGCGGCCAGGATAAACTCGGACAGCACGGTTTACCGCTGCCTTCTTTCGAAGGGAAAAACCCTGAAGCACAAAACCAGCCCTGAAAGGCACGTTCTCCTATACATGGCTTCAGGCAAGCTTAAACTCAACGGAAAAGGGCTGGGGAAGGAGTGGCAGGCAAGGGCGACCGGGGAAAAAGAGCTGCAATTGGAATCAGAAGAAAACAGCCATTTCATCCTGATTGACGCGCCTTGAAATTTTCGACGGAAGCGGTGCTGGCAATCACAGCGCGTCCACTTCCTCTTTCACTGCTTTAAGTAGATTGTAAACGCACATGGAAGCATGCGAAAACAGGTTTGCCGCCTGATCCCCGCCATCTATTTCTTTGCCCATTGTTTGCAAAACTCGAGAGCCCTCGTGCCATTCGTTTAATGCGGCATCAAGTAATTCCAAAACATTTTCTTTGCCCTCCTGCAAGCACATTTCTTTCAATGCACCCTTGTCTAAAAGTCCCCTCATGTACCCATTCCGATACCCATTAACAAAATCGAAAGGCAGGTATTTTTCTGCAAGAATGCCGTGCAAGAAGTCCTCAATCCTCGCGTAACTCCCCAAGCTGGGATTTGCGCCAGATGCCAATGGCAATTCGATTTTCGCTCCGGCTGCTTCAAATATTTCCTTCAATAAAAAGTTCGATACGAGCAGGTATTCATATTGATTCAGCTTCAGGTTATCAAGATGGCTTCGTTGTGAGCGGGGTTTCAGCAGCTTAGGGTAGAAATCCTTAAGTGCGGAAAGGGTGAATCCATCTGTGAATTTTTTTTTGTATTGTGCGAAACGTGGCCTGTCTATGGGGTTTTCTCCGCCTCTGGCGATCCAGGAATTATCAACTTCTAACTTTTTTTGCAACAGCATAGCCAGGACTAGGGTATTAGTGATATTTTTGACTTTAGGAGTAGTGCCAATCTGCGCTGGTACGCCCATGTGCTGCATAATGCGCTATCTTCTTAAAATACATTACGCATGGAACGCGTTTATCTCCCCAATTACCTTTTTTGCCGCAGCCTCGGCATCCTGTGCCAGGAGCTTGGCGCCTCCGACTCCCCGATGGCCCCCGCCACCCAGCCTTTTCATGGCAGCCCCGACGTCAAACTCCGATTTTTTCCCAAAAACGTTGTGCCCGACCGACAGCTTGACCGTGCCGTCCTCCTCGTCAATGGGCATGAGCCTGACTGAAGTGCGGGCTTGCGGGAAGAGGGCATAAACAATGTAATTGTTCCCCCGCGGCAGCTCTTGGCGCCCCCGAAGGTCGGAAAAGGCGACGTTCCCAGCCATAACTGTGCATTCTTTCAGTATCTCCTCGAATTTTCGGTATTCCGACCGCAAGGCAGCCGCGCGCGCTGCCACCTGCCCATCCATAAGCACTTCCTCAACGCCAACTTTCTTCCTGACCAATTCAATCACATGCCTTCTGTAATTGTCATCCTCCCACTTCGGCGCATTGCTTTCCAATGTGTTTGAAAGCAAAAACCAGCCATGGGGGGATTTCACTTCCTCAAGCCGCATCTTGCCAGAGTCTATCCTGTCGGTTTCTTCCAATGCCATCTTGTACTTGTCCAGGTAGGGGTTCTGGTAATAGTCGAAAATCACCCTTGCCGCGGATGGCGCAAGAGCCCAGCTTCCCTCAAACTTCCGCTCGGGAGGGGGCCTGCTGCTCTCATGATGGTCGAACCACATCCCCACTTTTTTCGCATAAGGCAAATCCGCCAATATGTCGTGTTCCCCAAAGGCGATTTTTCCCGCCTGCACCGTCCCTGGGTCCACAAACCGCACCTCATCCACGTCCTCGGCGTCCAAGAGCAGCACTGCGCACATCATGCCGTCCAGGTCAGTATGCGTCCATAGCCTCATGCACCCATCTTCCAATCAGAGCTATTTCTTCTCTACAAAATTAAGCGAGGCGGAATTTATGCAATACCTCAGGCCGGTAGGAGGGGGGCCATCATCGAAAACATGGCCCAAATGCCCCCCGCAATTGGAGCATAGCACCTCGGTCCTTGCCATGCCAAGCGATTCATCCTTCTCAATTTTTATGGCATTTTTTGAAACAGGCGAGAAGAAGCTGGGCCAGCCGCTCATTGAGCTGAATTTCTCCCCCGAATTGAACAGGGGCGCTTCGCAAGCCGCGCAAACATACCTGCCCTCCTTCTTGTTGTTCCAATACAATCCGCAAAAAGGGGGTTCGGTGCCCTTCTGGCGCAGCACCCTATACTGTTCGGGGGTAAGCTTTTGCTTCCACTCCTCTTCGGTTTTAGGCGTTTTTTTTGGCATATCAACCATCTGTCTTCTTGCAGCCAAAACATTAAAATCCACCAAGAAATGCCTCAATTTTTTCCATGTTCAACCTATATAAACCATCGGCAAATGCCGTAGGAAAGTATATATATAAACGAAGACATAGGGGTACAGGCGACAGTCAGCTGGATGGAAATTGTCCAGATGGCAGCCTGGAGGAATAAGTATGGAATGCGTTTGTGGACTGCATTTGTGTGGAAAGTGTGCAATGCTGACCGGGCTGTTCGGAATCCTGTTCCTGCTCGCCGGCTTTGGCGCCCTTCCCGCAATGATCAACGGTTGGGTGCTGGTCGGAGTATATCTTCTGCTCCTGGGAATCGGCCCGATGGTCATGGGCGGCAAGAAGTAATTCTTTCAGATTTTTTTGT
>CAYSQN010000116.1:0-3051 GCA_964433305.1 Microcaldota archaeon
ATAGAACCCTTTTTGCTCCTCCCGCAAGCGCTCGTCGCAAAAAGCGTTCACGGAAAAACGTGGGCGACAAGCAGCGAAAGGTGGAGCAGGGCAAGAATGAGTGATGAGTTCCGCAGGGAACGAGGCTCGGATTGCATTCCAATCCGAGCAGATTTGCAACGGTTCGCCGTTGCAAAGTCCCGCAGGACGATGATAAAAACAGGCATTCGCGCGCAGAGCGCTGCCGCGTGCATAACCGAGAAATCTGGAAGCCGCGTGTTCAATCCCGTAGCCCCTTTCTTTTCTAAAGAAAGGGGCTGAGGGTTCCACCCCCAAAGAAAACGAATGTGTTGGGGTACGGGGAACAAATCACGCCCTTGGCATATTTCTTTTTTTTCTCTTTTTCCCATTTCCCCGAATGTTATTCTGATGGGAATAATGCTTTCAGCCAGATTTATATACCGCCAGCCGGGGCAATAGTGCGGTGATTGAAGTGGGAAGCACGCAAAAAATAAAGGAATCGGATGGAAGGCACGGAACAGGCGGCTTAGGCAAGATAAGCTGGATAACCTTAGAGCAGTGCAAAAGCGTCCTCAAAGGGGTGGAGAAGGGAGGCATTGCGCCGTTTTCCATAGGGAGCGTCACAATAGGGAAAAAGGAGGCGGAAGCCATCCTTAATAACGATTTGAAAAAAATCAAGAAATTCCCTGGCTTGCTGGAGACCATCCAATAATTCCAAAAGGAATATAACTTTTGGGCGGCAGGAAGGAACCATGGAAGATTTGAAGTGGATTGCCTCGCAAAGGAGGAAGCTTGGCCTCACCCAGCACCGCCTCGCCTCGCTGTCTGGTGTTTCGCAGTCCCTTATCGCCAAGATAGAGTCGGGCAGGGTGGACGCCGCCTACTCCAAGGTGCGCGCCATTATCGGGGCCCTTTCCGCATCTTCAGCCACCCAGGAGAAAACCGCCAGGCAGATAATGCATGCGCCCGTGCACACTATCCCGCAGGAGGAGACGCTGCACGCCGTGGCAAAAACCATGAGAAGGCTATCCATTTCGCAGCTTCCGGTTACTGACGGAAAAGGGCTGGTGGGAAGCATTTCGGAGGAAGCCATACTTTCGCATTTCTCCTCCGACCCCCGAAAAACCGCCAGCCTGCGCGTGTCTGACGCCATGGGCGAGGCTTTCCCGACCGCGCTTGCCTCCACCCCTATTTCCGCGGTTGCCTCGCTGCTGCGCCACCACCCGGCAGTTTTGGTGATGGAAAAAGGCAAGGCATCAGGCATAATCACCAAGGCGGACCTGCTTGCCACCATCTAGCTTGCCACAGGAGCCCTCTTTGCCATCAAGCCCCGCCATCTAGTGGGATTTTAACCTTATTTTGAATCAGCAGTATATGGACAACTCAAAGCTTGCAGCCGCACAAGCCGCCGTAGGGGAAGTGAAGCGGGGGATGGCGATAGGGCTTGGCACGGGCAGCACCGCGGAAATATTCATCGACCTTCTGGGGGAGAGGAACCGCAAGGAGCAGTTGTCCCTCACTTGCATAGCAACTTCTGTTGCCTCAGAGTACAGGGCGAAAAAAAACGGGCTTGAGCTTGCCGGCTTTTCAAGGATAGAGGAGCTGGACGCGGCATTTGACGGGGCGGATCAGGTGGATGGCGATTTGAACCTCATCAAGGGGCTGGGCGGGGCCCTCGTGCGCGAAAAGATTGTGGATTACAGGGCGAAGAAATTCTACGTGATGGTGGGCGAGGGCAAGCTTGTGCGCAAATTGCACGGCACTGTACCGGTGGAAGTGGTGCCCCTTGCGGAAGAGGCGGTGAAGCGCGACCTGGCCTCATTCGGGGCAACGAGGTTTGAGACCAGGATGGACGGGCGAAGGAAATTCATATCCGACAACTCCAACCTCATATTGCACGCACAGTTCGGGGAGATTGCCTCTCCGCGCAAGCTGGAGGAAGGGCTCAACCTGATAGCTGGCGTAGTGGACAACGGGCTGTTCGCAAGGAAAAAGCCCATCGTAATCGTGGGAGACGAACAGGGCAATGCCCGGACATTGAGGTAATCCATGCTGTTTTTGCCCGAAAGCCTCAGGCCCGAGGTGAAAAAGCCATTTGGGAAAGTGCATCGTGGCGAGGGGTACCTGAAGGCGGCAAGAAGCGCAAAGCGGCCGCTCATCGCGGTTGGAGACCAATGCGGCTTTGACCTGATTTCATCAGGCATAGTGCCTGACATCCTGATTTTTGACTTCAAGATAAAGCGGAAGGAGATTCCAACTGAAATGAAGAAGGCGTTTGCCCCGCACGCCAAAAACGCGTACGTGGTGCTCTCGCCAGCAGGATACCTCAGCGAGAAGCTCGAAGAAGCCGTTGACGCAGTTCTTGCCGAAGGAAAGGGGGCGATTTTCGTGGTGGGGGAGGACGACTTGTCCGCACTTCTCGTTATGGCGAAAGCCAAGGATGGCACGCTCTCTTACGGCCAGCCGGACCAGGGCGCGGTGCTCTTGGGGCTTGGCGGCAAGGAAATTGTGGATAAGGCGCTTGGAATGATAGGCAGGATGGAGCGCGTGGTGGAGCTGGGGGATTAGGCGAGTTTTGGGAAGGAAACGCCTTCTGCTTTTTGAAAGTAATCCTAGGCGCATGCAAAGGGCTGGGCGCATTTCATCTTTCCGACCCAATCTCCCCGCCGGTTCTGTCAGTAAACCGTGGTGATTGGCAGGAACTTCTTTTTTATTTCCTCAAACACGATGATTAGGAGCGCAAAGCACGTGATTATTGCAAAGTCCTCTGCCCCAAGCGGGACGGTCTTGAAAATTTCCTCAAGGGGCTGGTAGTAGATGATGAACAGGTGCAGCACAAGCGAAACCGCGATTGCCAGGTAAATGTAGAGATTGGAGGAAAGCCTGGTGAATAGCGACTCGGATGCGGAGCGGCAGTTGAGGGCGTTGAAGAGCTGGAGGAACACGAATAGTGTGAAGACCGCGGTGTGGGCTTTTTGCGGGGCGTAGGAAAGGTAGAAGTCAAAAACTGCAAGCGTAATTGCAGCCATGATTAAGCCAAGAAGCACGATG
>CAYSQN010000117.1:0-3049 GCA_964433305.1 Microcaldota archaeon
GGACATGAAGGGCGAGAGGCTGTTTTATGTGCTCAACGGGGCATCCAACCTTGCACAGGCGATTGCCCTTTTCCTTTCCTATTCCCCGCTCGGCTTTGCGGTGGCGAAGATTTTCGACGGGGCGCGCAATTCGTTCATCTGGGCGGTGAACCGAAGCAGCATCATATGGCAGGCGCCTGCGGGAAAGCATTTCACCCTCTCCGGCATGTCATCCGGCAGGAAGCTGTATTTTGCCGCAGGCAGCGTGGCGGTTTTCCTCCTTTACCCTTTTGGGGGGTACCTGCTGCTTCTTGCGGTGGTTGGGCTGCTTGCCCTAATTTCCGGTTTCTTCTCCTTGGGGGTGAAAAACAGCCCCCAGCGGAGAGTGGTGGGGCTTTCAGACTTGTCCTTGCGGGGAAGGAGAAGCAGCTTTTACTCGACCATGATGGCAATGACCGTGGGCACCTCCCTTTATGTGGTGATAAACTTCCTGTTGCTGCCCATTTACTTCAGCCTGGCTGGCTTTTCGCTGCAGGATATTTCCCTGATGTACGCCAGCTACTTCCTGACAATGGGCGCAACCCTCAACTACATTTCACATTCCAAGGCAGCAAGCAGGAGGGCGGGGGCGGTTGGGACTGCGCTGTTTTTCATCAGCCTCGCAGGCCTTGCGCTAGGCCCAGCCCAGTACTACCCGCTCTTCTTCCTGCTGATGGCGATTGGAGACGCCAACCTGAACCTTCTTTGGGAGCATATCATCTATCTTGAAGCGCACGACAGCAGGAACAAGGCCACCGACATTGGCCTTCTGCATGTGCCCGGAGAGATGGGGATTGTGGCGATATCCGCAGCATCCGGATTCGTGATAAGCCTGGTGGGCTTTGCGCCACTTTTCCTTGCAGGCGCGCTTTGCATGGGGCTCTACGCGCACATGAGCCTTCGGCTCATCGCAGATGGGGGGAAATAAATAGGCTTGGGGCCAGATTGCAACTGCGCGCGGATGAGGATAACGTGGATTCTAGCCGCCTCTCGAGGGTTATGGCTTCAATCTGGAGAACTGACGCGCGCATTGCGGGAAGAGGCAATTTTCTTTGCATTCGCAGCCGGTTGGATGCTGTTCGGTTGCAGCCCCCTTTGCCGCCTCGTCTTTTGCAAACTAAATTAAACTTCACCCCCACTATGTCATATATGAAAACAGTGGTGCTCGCAGTGCTTCTCATAGCGGTTGCCTTCGCAGTCGCATATTTCGTTTTCTCCAAGCCAGCCTACCCTTTCAGCGAGAAGGATGCGCAGCGGTTCTTCCTTGAGGACCTCACCGAGAAGTACCCCAATGCGGATGTCAGGGAAGTGATTGAAATATTGCCCATGACCACGGGAGAGGGGGCGCCATATTACCAGCTGAAGGCAAGGGTGACCTCAGGGCTTTACAGCCCATGCCCCGAGAGGGTCCATATATACTATGATTACCCGCCCAAGAATTTTGTGGCGCAGCCCCCGGAGTACATTACCCGTGGCTGCAAAGTCTGCATAAACGAGGCGTCCTGCACCATCGCGTTCCCGGAGGAGGCGGTGATTGCCTCGCACACCTACCCCGGAGCCGAGCAGGTTTCATCCTTTGTCAGAAAGGCGTCTGACGCGCGGGCAACTGCCTTGCTTTTGGACAGCTACGACGGGCAGGCAGGGGTGTGGATGGTTAGGTGGTCTTCTGCATCAAGCGGCGATGGTTACACCGTTTATGTCTCCAAGCCTCAGAATAAGGTGCTTCTTGTAAAGGAGGGAATTGTAACCGCACAGTAATATGGCAAAAAGAAATTGAGAAATGTGATTAAGGCTGTTTTTCTTGAAGAAAGCGAGTTGCTATCCCTTAAGGTCGAATTCTTACCCGGTCGCGGGGGAACATCACGGCTTCCCGTATGTTGTGCAGCCCGCAGACTTTCATGGTGAAGCGGTCAAGGCCGATTGACCAGCCAGCATGCGGCGGTGCGCCCACGCGGAAGGCGTTTACGTAAAACTCGAACTGCGTTGGGTCAAGCCCCCGCCTTTTGAGCGCGGCGATGAGCATCTCCGGCTTGTGGATGCGCTGGGCGCCAGAGGAAATTTCCAATCCCTCATAGTTGAGGTCATAGGCTTGGCAGATTTCCGGGTTTTCATCGGTGGGCATGGAATAAAACGCGCGGCAGGAGGTGGGCCACTTTGTTATGAAGAACGTGGAGTGCCCCAAAATTTCGGCAAGCTTGGCTTCGGTCTCGCGGGTGAAGTCCTGCCCCCATTCGTGCGCTGTTCCGTTCGAGTTGAGCTTGTCAACCAGTTCGGTGTAGGTGTGGCGGGGGATTGAGGATGGGATGGATAGCTCCCTGCCAAGGGTGGAAAGCTCCTCCGGACATTGTGTCTTCACCTTGTGCAGGCAATGCAGCGCCACCGCCTCCAGGTAATCGACCGCTTGCTCAGGGGTGATGAACCCTGCCTCTATGTCCATCTGCAGCGCCTCGTTGAGGTGGGTGAGCGTGTTGTGCTTCTCCGCCCGGAAAACTGGCACGGTCATGAAGACGCGGTCCATGCCCCCGATTACCGCAAGCTGCTTGTACAGCTGCGGGGACTGGACAAGGAAGGCGTCCTTTTCGAAGTACTGCACCTTGAAAACTTCCGCCCCGCCTTCGGTTGCCGCCTCGGCAATGGTGGGGGGGTGCATCTCCACAAAGCCAAGCGAGAGCGCCTTTTCCCGAAACGCGCTTGCAATGGCGGAGCGGATGGAGAAGATTGCTGCGGTGGGCTTTTGGCGCAGGTCCACATAGCGGTAGTCCAGCCTGACCTCCAGGTCGGCAGGCACCTTTCCAGTAACCTCGAATGGGACCTTTACGGTGATTTCGTTGAGCACTTCAAAGGAGGAAGGGATTAGCTCGCAGCCTGCCTGGGCGACCTTGCTTGCCACAATCTTGCCCTTGATGCACACCACGGTTTCCTTGGGAACCGACATTTTTGCCATCACGCTTTCCATCACCACGCCTTGCTTGGCGGTCACCTGAATCACGCCGGTCCTGTCGCGCACCTGCACGAACTTGAGCTTGCCCAA
>CAYSQN010000118.1:0-3027 GCA_964433305.1 Microcaldota archaeon
CTTGAGCCCCACAATTACCGTGTTGTTCAGCGAGCCGTTCAATATGTCGAAAGGTCTTTTTTCTGCCATCAGCCCCACCTCCTTATAAAACTAAAAAGGGCGGCACAATAGAGATGAAAAACGTTTTAAAGCGCTCGCACCAAGGCAAGCATATGCAAACGCCCCTCCAACTGCGCAAACTGCTTGCCCGCCCCTCCTCAAACTATTTTCTTCTTGGCGGGGCTTGGGCAACAGCCTCAATCGCCTGCTTATGCCCGGCCTGCCTTGCCGGGCCTGCCATCCTATTTGGCAGGGGGATTTATGAGGAATTCAAATCCCCAACAAAAGCGCAAAAGCTCATCATGTTGACCTCAGGGCCACCATGAACCCGGAGTCAGCGAAGGTTCGTTGAACATATCTTTTCCATTTTTGTTGAAAGCTGGAGTTCTGATTTTTGGGTGCACAATGCCCAGGGTACCAATGGTAGCCACTAGCGTAATCAAGGACTCAAAGAACCCCATCGGAATGGAAAAGCTTTCTGGATGAGAAATTCGCACGGATTCTGCAGATGCATCGACAGCATACGGAGTTAAGCTGTATATTGAGCCGAGAGGTATCTGGTACTGTACAGTGGCTTTTCCATCTTTATGTTGCACAATCACGCTGTCTGATTCCATCCCTATTACCTTGCCGGTAATTGTTCGTTTGCTCTCCGGGCTCAACTTTTGCTCCAGCCCCCCATCCACTGTAAAGATGACATTCTCCTTTTCCTCAGTGAAAAGGTTGAAATTCCGTTCCTCTCCGTCGTTTAGTTTTACAAAGTTGAATTGCGGTATCTCCACATATCCCCCTTTCTTGGCTCTTACTCTTATGAGCTCGGTCGCCTCTTTTTGGCTAAATATGTTGTCTATGCCCTTTTTGGCAGGGGGGAAGCCAGGGATTTCAAGCTCGATATCAAAATTCCCATCCGCCTTTCCCGACCCGAAAGTCTGTTTCACCTTCCCAACAAAAACCATCACAAAATGCTTATCTCCGTATTTCTCACTATCTCGCTCATTTAGGGGGAATGCATAAGTGAAAGCCAACACGTCCCCTTTCTTCAGCTTGGAAAAATCATTTCTGCGGTCTGATTTTACCTCTATCGACTTTCCGTCCTGGGTGAAAAAATAGGGCTGCTGCAGTTCACGCCCTTCTTTTTTTGATGGCACGATCCTAGAAAGGTTCCTCTCCTCCAACTGCTCAACAGGTTTGAACGCCATGCCATACACCCGTTAAAATTGGCGAGCGCAGGAATAAAAGAATCGCGGTTAACGCGGCTGGTTCTACTAGGCTGCAAAAAAAGTCTGATATAGCAGGTATATGTTGAAGCAAACTATCACTGCAGCAAGCACAAGGGCAGCTGCAGTGGTCGCCTTGCGGTTGGCAAACTCGCCCATTATCTCCTTCTTGGAAGAATAGTAGATGAGCGGGAGCAGGGGGAGGGGTATCATGAGCGAGAGCACCACCTGGGAGAGCACAAGTATCTGCAATGGCTCAATTCCAATGTAAAGCGCAACCATGGTGGGCACGATGTTTATCCCCCGGGTGATAATGCGGCGCATGACTACCGAAAGCTTGAAGTCGGTCAGTGTTTCCATGATGCTCTGCCCCGCCAGCGTGCCAGTTATTGAGGATGAAATGCCGGCAGAAAGAAGAGCCACTGCAAATACGAGCGAGGCGATGGGACCGAAAAGCGGGGTGAGCGTCCGGTATGCCTCGTCAATGGTGGCAACCTCTATTCCATTTGCGTGGAACGCGGCTGCGGCCATTATCAGTATCGCCGCATTGACAAACGACGCGATGATGAGGGCGCCCACAATCTCCACAATATGGAACCGAAGCAGAGTTTTCTTACCAAGCCCAACCGAAGATTCGTGCATCACCTTGTTTTTCATGAGCCACGAGTGCACGAATAGCGCGTGGGGCATCACGGTCGCCCCGATTATCCCGACCACCAACAGCGCGGTGTCAGCCGTAAGCATGGGATTGAATGAAGCAGCGGCTATCGCAGACGCATTTGGCTTGGTGATGAAAAGCTCATAGAGGTAGCCAAACCCAATCACCCCTACGAAAAGGACAAACGCATATTCAAGCGCCCGGAAACTGCGGTTGCCCAGCTGCAGAAGCAAGAGCACGTCCGCCACTGCGATAAGCGCGCCTATGTAGTATGGCACCCCGAAGAGCAGGTTGAGCGCCACCACAATACCCAAAAACTCTGCCAAGTCCGTGGCAAGTATGGCAATTTCTGCAAGCAGCCAGTAGATTAAGACAAGCCCCTTGTTTTTCCACTTCTGCCTTATCAGGTCCCCAATGGTGTGCCCGGCAATTCCCATCTTCCCTGAGATGTACTGGAAAAGCATGGCTGCCCCTGAAGAGAACCAAATGGCCCAAATCAGGTCATAATTGTAAGAGGCTCCGGCGGAAATGGAGGTTCCCCAATTGCCAGGGTCCATATATGCAACGCTGACAATGAGACCGGTCCCGAAAAACGCCCAAAACCTTCTTGAGGAAAGGATGGACTTGAGGTTAAATGCTGTTTCATCATCCATAAAATCAACTTATGTCCCAATCGTCAGGGCTGCATTTCCGAATCCCATAAAACCGGCCAATTACCCCTCTGCAGACACTTTCACTATGGGCTGGCCATGCGGGTCCTCTCTGGGCTTTCCAAGCATGTTGTAAATCCGTTTCACCGTCTCATCCGATGCCGCATGCTCCAGGCGCGAGGCCTCCTCGTGCACCGCACTTGCCTTCATGCCCAGCTTGTTGGAAAGGAAAAGCTCCAGCACGCGGTGCTTGAAGGTCATCTTCCTTGCCAAAAACGCCCCCTTGCGGGTGAGCCTTGCAGGCGAATAGGGGGATACCACCAGCAGCCCAATTGAAGACAATTTGCGCAGCATCCCGGACACCCCTGCTTTGGAAATGCCAAGGTAATCTGCAAGCGCGCTTGAGCGCGCCACCCCGTTCTTCTGCTGGAGGTAATAGAACGCCCGGAGATACTCTTCCTGC
>CAYSQN010000119.1:0-3011 GCA_964433305.1 Microcaldota archaeon
AAAGGCCAAGAGAGTGGCAAGCGCAGCCAAAGCCCAAAAGAAAAAGCCTGTTTATGCCAAGGAAGCGTTGGCAAGGAAAGATGGCAAGAAAAAGAAGGTCAAGTTTGCCACCAAAGGGGTCAGAAGGCGATAAGGAAACTACCCGCTAGACTATCTTAACTATTGCAAGAGGATCTTTGTTCATGAAGTCTTGCATTTCATAGGAAAGGAGAGAGAATATTTTGCGCATCTGCTCGTTCCAAGTGCGGATTTTGTCGCCTGAGCCAATTTTCCCATCCATGCAGCCCATGCCGCGCACAGGATCGCGATAGGTTATTGAGATGCAGATGTCTCCATAATGGGTGGCTTGTTCATCCCTGATTTTTGGAATTGCACCCACTAGGTCAGTTTTGGCAGGATAGGTGTTTGATATGGAAAGGCGCATGCAGTATAATCCATCTTTTAGATTAAAACTGGAGATTGTGGTGCCGTCTTTATGCAGGCGCATATAATCGAATTTTTTCAGCAAAGCATCCACAAAATCCGTAGTACCCACTGGAAAAAATGGCTTCTTTTGAAGAAGAGGCACGTTTGATTCGATTTTTGCCACTGTAAGATAGTAGAAGTTAACATCGTTTGAAATTATTTCTGTGGGATATTGGGATTGAAAACGCGGCCAGCGGATATTGCAAGAGGATAAGTCTTTGTTGGAGATGAAAATATCTGGAGTTTGGAAGTGCTGGCCAATAACTGTTCGCGGAGAGTTCTTATTTAGAGGGGCGTCATCAAATGCATGCTGAAAATCAGATCCTTTGTTGATGCATCCATTTGAAATTGTCTCATCCTTAAAGAAGTGCATCGAATTACGGCCAAGCAGCCCAAAATTGTTTTGCAGGGCCTCAAGTTTTCTTGTGCCTCCAAAGCCGTTATAGCCATTTGCCCCAGTAACCAGCTGCGGAAAGGCTTGTTTCATTTCTTTCGATATCCGAGCCATCAAACCATTGTGGTATTTAGTGAATAAATAGGAATATAAAGCTATCGTAGTTACCTATGGGAGTGCTTGATGCTTTCCCGGCCTGCCCCGCAAACGCTTTTAAGCAGCAGCGGGCAATCTACGAAGTTGTGAGACGATGGCATTAGACTTCAGGTATTTCGCTTACGGATCAGCAGCCCTTGCGCTCCTCGGGGCGGTCGGAGTGTTCATAGCCGGAGGGAACAACCCGATAGCCACCATAATCGGCTCGCTTTTCTGCCTTCTTGGGGCCACAGGCGCGGTGGCGTTCTTCCGCTACGGATATGTCCTCGTCCCAATTATCACCCAGAGGGCAAAAATAGTCCAGATAATGGAAGGGGGCTACGAAATACCCCCCACAAACGACGTCATCTTCAGGAACATGGGAGGGGTGTATTATGCCTCCAAGTTCCTAGGGGTGCGCATTTACGAGTCGGCCTCCGAAAAGTCGGTGGACGAAAATGTCGTCTATGCGGAGTACTTCGAGAGGGCGATTTCCTCGGTGAAGTACGTCACCAAGTTCGCCATGATGCTTTACATGAAGGACATCACCGAGCACCGCAACAGGATTGAGACCAAGCACGCCGAGGCGCAGCTGAGGCTTGCCCGGGAGAGGGACAAGCCCGAGCCGGATGTCCTGAAAATGGACAGGTTCGAAAAGGAAGTGGCGATGTGGGAAAACCAGATTAACAAGCTTACCCGCGGCATCAAGCCGATGGGATTGGTTTCATATGTCATGACCACGGCGGTGGGAGTGAGCAAGGAGGCGGCAAATGCGGCCGTAGGGGCGCAGGCCAACGAGCTGAAGGCAACGCTTGCAAACGCGCTCAACGTGCAGGTGGACGTCCTTACAGGGGAGGAAATGCTCCGCTGCTTCCAGTGGGAGACCATGATTCCGCCCACCCCGCAGGAGCTGGAGCAGGCAGTGCTTTAGCTGGAAAGCGGCGAGGCAGAGGATTTGGAATATTTTTCATTTTGTTTCCGGTTGGGAGGGTTTTGAGGAGTAATTTTATCATGGCGTTGATGTTATGGGAAGGCTGACCATCTCAGAGCTTGACAACGTGGATGTTGCCCGCCGCAACATATTCGTGCGCCCCCCCGAGCCTCCGGAGGAGGTGCTGATGGCCGACCCGACCAATGCCATCTTCATAGGGAGGACGAAGATATTTTCCGTCCCCTTCTACTGGACATTCCAGAAGACCACCAACCCGCATATCTGCGTGGTGGGAATCACCGGCTCGGGAAAATCCTACTTCGTCAAGACCTTCCTCACCCGCGCCTCTTACGTCTGGGGCACCAATGCGTTCATCATCGACTGGGCAGGGGAGTACAAGGACTGGGTGAAGCAGGTCGGCGGCAAGGTCATCTCGTTGGGCCGCGGCTCGGCGATAAACCTTCTTGACACCGCCGGCATGAAGCCAAACGACAGGATAAAGCAGGTGATGAGGACGCTTGACATCCTCACCGATATCGGGCGGTACCCAGAGCAAAAGAGGCTTACCGAGCTTGCCATCGAGCGGGCATATGTGAACTCCAAGTTCAAGCTGGATTCCAAGATGCAGGTGGACGGGCTGGGGAGGCCGATTAGGCCGCCCACGCTCAAGGACGCGCAGAAGATACTTGAGGACATGAGCGAGTCGGGCAACTACGAGTTCCCTGCCGAGCTTGAGAATGCGATTTACAGGATACGGCAGTTCACGCGCGAGGGGGAGGACTTCTTCGCCCAGCAATCCACCATTGACCTTGAGAAGCTCACCAAGGCCGGATTGGTGGATTTGGACCTCTCGGGCCTGCCTGATGAGACTTTCAGGGGGCTTGCCGCGCTTTCCATGCTGCAGTTCATCAAGGAGAAGATGCGCGAGGAGGGATGGAGCTCCACCAAGGGGCTCAAGCTCCTGGTGGTGCTGGACGAGGCATGGAAGGTCGCCAAGGACGACAACTCGGATGCCGTGATGATTGTGCGGGAGGGGCGCAAGTACCAGTTCGGCCTCATTGTCGCCTCGCAGAACCCGACCGACAT
>CAYSQN010000120.1:0-2994 GCA_964433305.1 Microcaldota archaeon
CTCCCCTTTCTGGCAATTTCCAACAGCTTCCCAAAGGTCCCTTTGGAATCCAAAAACGCGTCCAAGTCCGCTATCACCACTTCGGAGTAGCCCAGGCAGCAGGCAAGGTGCTCTCCGGCAAAAAAGCTTCCCGAGGTGCCAAGCGGAAACTTCTCGAAGCAGAAAAGCGCACATAGCCCTTCCGCATTTGCCGCAATGCCATCCTTGCACACAAAGAGAAAGTCGGCCTCCTTTGCAATCCCAAGCTTTTTCACGTGCTTGACAAAGGCGGAAAGCTGTGCTTGGTCCCCGACCGGGCTCAACACCGCGGTTCTGGCTTGCGTTCCCCCCCGCAAATCCACGAAGCCATGGAGCAGGCCAATGTCGCACTTTTCAAAAGAAGCCATAGCCTCACTCCTTCTTCTTTTTTACGGCAAGCAAATACTCCGACAGCTCATCCGAAGAACTCGGCACTTCCATCTCCTTCTCAAGCTTGCCGGTGGAAATCTCCAGCACCACTTCCTCCTTCCCAGTGGAGGAAAGCCTTATCCCAGCCGAGGCTGCCGCGGAAGACAGCTGCACGCTCCCCTTTCCGGCCAGGTTGTAAACCTGCCCGAATTTTCTGCCCTCCACTAGCTTTTTTGCCATGAGCGCGACTTTTTCGGTATTGAGGAAATGCAGCCTTGACTTGCCCGAGAGGAAAAGCTTGCCAAGCGATGCCATGTCATGCGCAGGCCCCTTCTTGGCATTTTCACCGACCATCCCCGCCAAGCGCAGTATCATCCAGCTTTTTGCGTAGCGGCGGGCAACAAGCTCGCCCATATATTTTGAAAACCCGTAATTGGAAAGCGAGGAAGGGTCGATTTGGGCCTCTTCGGAAGTGCCCTGGTGCGAGGACTTGTCGCTGTATACTTCTACGGTTGAGAGGTGCAGGTAATGGGAGAAGGAAAAATCCTGCAAAAACCTCAAGGTGGAGTTCACGTTCATTTCAAAATCAAGCGCAGGGTCCTTGTCCGCCAAGCGCTTGCTTGAGTTGCCGTTGGCATTGACAATCAAGTCAAAGCGCTGCCCTCTCATTTGCCCATAATTCTCCTTGCCTATCCCCACGGCCTCATGCTCATTGTCCTTGGAAAAAACCTTGAAAAAGGCAGAGCCGACAAACCCCTGGTGGCCTATTATCCCAACCCTCATTACAGCCTCGCCTCGCCAGAGTGCTTCACGAACCAGTCATAGGTCATCTTCAGCCCGTCCTTGAGGCCCACCTGCGGCTCAAAGCCAAGGATGGACTTCATTCTTGCCACGTCAAAAACCTTCAGCGCATGCCCGTCTGGCTTGCTCGCGTCCCACACTACCTCGCCCTCAAAGCCGACTGTCTCCCCCACCATTCCCACAAGCTCGCGGATGGACACCCCGTTTCCCGCCGAGACGTTGATGGGGGTCTCCCCGTGGTGCTTTTCCAGCGCTATTACCAACGCATCGGCAACATCGTCCACATAGACAAAATCCCTCACCGGCTTGCCGCTGCCCCAAACCTCGATTTTTTTATCTCCCTTCTTTTTGGCAAAGTGGAAGCGGCGCAGCAGGCCCGGAATCACGTGCGAGTTCTTGTCGGAAAAATTGTCATATGGCCCGTAGGCATTGCCAGGCACCACCGACACATAGTCCAGCCCGTATTGGCGCCTGTAAGACACCACCTGCAGGTGGTTGGCTGCCTTGGCAAGCGAGTAAAAGAGGGCGTTTTCATCAGGCAGGCCGGTAAAGAGCGTTTCCTCCTTTATTGGGTTGGGGGCTGTTTTAGGATAAGCGCAGCCGCAAAACGTGTAGATGAGCCGCCCGATGCCCGCTTTCCTTGCCTCCTCAAGCACCATGGTGTTCATGGAAAGGTTGTGGTAGATGAAATCGGCTGGCTGCGCATTGTTGGCAAGGATGCCCCCGACCTTTGCCGCCAGGTGGTAAACCGCGTCGGGCGAGTGGTCGGAAAAAAGCCTCCTCACCTGCGACTGCTCAAGCAGGTTGTAGTGCTTTGAGGAAACCCCGGTGACCTCGTGGCCCGCCGCCTGCAGCCTTGGGACAAGCGCCTTGCCTATGAACCCGGTTGCCCCGGTAACAAGTATTTTCATGAAAATTACCCCTAAACTTCCGAGTTTCCCCAGCTTGCATTTCCCCTTATTGGCGTCCTTTCCTTCCATCTGCCGCAGCACCAGGTTTTCCCAGTTGCCATCCTCCTAGTAGTTCTTGAACCTGAAGTCCTTGAACGCCTTGTACCCTTCCACAAGCTCGGCAATGCCCTTCTCCAGGCTGTGGTTGAACTTGAACCCTGTGGCAAGGATGCGCTCGTTTGAAATCACATAGTCGCGCTTGTCAGGGTCTGAACCTATTTCGGCGTTGAAAATGTTGAGCTGCGGCACCTGCTTTTTTATGGCAAGGCAAAGCTCCTCCTTGCTGATGTTGTAGCCCGGGTGCCCCAGGTTGTAAACCTTGTTTTTCATGGCCTCCCAGTTCGCCATCGCCCAAAGGAATCCGCGCGCCGCATCCCGAACATGCAGGAAGTTGCGCTTGAATTTCCTCTCAAACAGCACAATCGAGCGCTCGTTTGCCGCCTTGAAGACGAAGTCATTGACCAACAGGTCGGTGCGCATCCTGGGGGAAAATCCAAAAAGCGTGGCAAGCCGGAAGGCAATTGCGTCTCCGGACGAGAGCACCGCCTTTTCCGCCTCAACCTGGCTTTTCCCATAGGTGGACAAGGGGGAGAGCTTCGACTCCTCGGTGCAAAGCGTATCTGGGCCTGATGAGCCGTAGCCGCTGTTGGTGGTGGGCAGGATCATCCACTGCGCCGGGCTGGCCAGCCGGCAGAGCATCTGCACCGCATCCGAGTTGATGGTCTGTGCGCCCACGGCATCGCGCGCACAGAGCGGCGCACCGACCAGGGCCGCCAGCGGGATGATGAGATCGGCCGCCGCCACCAGCGGTTTTACCAGGGCCTCGTTGCGACAGTCGCCGCGCACCACCTTGAAG
>CAYSQN010000121.1:0-2979 GCA_964433305.1 Microcaldota archaeon
GCGGCTCTACCACGACCCCAACCAGCTTTCCGGCGGGCAGCGGCAGAGAGTGGCAATAGCCCGCGCGCTCATCAACGACCCGGAGATACTGCTGTGCGACGAGCCGACAGGCAACCTAGACAGCAAGACCGGGCACGAGGTGCTCTCAATGTTTCGTGCGCTAAACGAACAGGGCAAGACGATAATAATTGTGACGCATGACGCAAACGTTGCAAAAATAACGCACCGCACCATAAGGGTGGTCGACGGGCGCGTGAACTAAGGTGGTATGAATGGTGAAGATGTTTCCGGCATTGGCAGTACTTCTCATGGCTGGCGCGCTATGCGCCACGCTGGGGGTTGACGCCTACACAGTGTCGCCCTCAGTGCTAAGGCCGGGCGAAGAGGGGGCAATCACATTCACCATAAAAAACGTCGTTCCCTCCTCAGGTTCTGCCGACCCGCTAGATGACGTGCAGGTGTTCTTTTCCCCCTCAGCCGGGATGGAATTCAAGGCAAAAAGCCCGTTCGTGGTGGGCACCATCGACAGCGGGGGCTCGGCAATCGTTTCAGTCCCCTTCAGGGTGCTGCCCTCCGCAAAGGGAGGGGTCATCACTGCCACATTCTACATCTCCCAGAAAGATGAGAACGACCTCAAAACCCTCAATGCGATAATCAAGGTGGTCAACTCCCCGGTGCTCACTTTGGGCTCGGACAAGCAGACCATACTTTCCACCGACACCATCAAGCTTCTCATAACCAACAACGGAGGCACGGCGAACAGGGCTATCCTCAAAATCCAAGACGCCAGCGACTTTTCCCTTATAGGGACAAGCCAGATTTTTCTGGGAGACATCCAAAATTCCACCACGGTTTCTGTGGCAATCGACTCCTCGAACGCCAAATCCGGCGTAAGGTCCATCCCATTCATACTGACCTACCAAGAGGAGGGCGGGGATACAATCAACTCCACCAAGTACCTTACCATCTCTGTAAAGAAGGAAAGCGAAGACATAGTCTTCACGCAGGAAGGTAAGGTGGTGGCCTCCCAGGATAACCAACTTTCGCTCAGGGTGCAAAATAACGGCAAGCCGCTTTCAAACGTAAGGCTTTTCTGGACCGATTCGGGCCTGAAGGCAAAACAGGACAACCAGGTGAGGCTTGGGGATTTGGGCACAGGCGCGCAGGCCACGGCAACCTTCCTGGTTTCGGCAGAAGGCGTTTCCTCCGGGGTGCAAGACTCGTCGCTCAAGCTCGCATGGAGCGAAGGGGGGGCGGAAAAGGAGGAGCTGCTGACCGTTCCGATAGTGGTACGCTCGGATGCGGATGCCCTGGTGTACATAGACGCCAAGCCCACCCCTGTGGTGGCCGATGCCGACCTCACTTTCTCGATAACGGTATCAAATGTCGGCTCCTCAAAAATACAAAATGTGGAGGTCACCTTGCAGGACTCAAGCGCGTTTGACATATTCAACGTGCAGCGCTCGCAGTACATAGGGGGGCTTGAGCCGGACGATTTCTCCTCTGTCTCCTACAAGCTTCGCGTGAAAAACGTGCAGCCTGGCAACTACCCCCTCAACATAAAGGTGCGCTACAAGGACACCTCCGGGCAGTGGGTAGACAAGCAAAACTCGTTTGACATCGCCATCCGCTCGCCAGACGCGGCGGCAAAGAACGGCAACGGCAACCTGCCCATCTATATGGGTGGCGCAGTGGTGGCGCTTGGAGCCGGTTACTGGTACTTCCGCATGCGCAAGAAGGAGAAGGGCAAGTAAGGAAGACAAACAGCCACTTGCGCAACAGGTGGTTGGATGCGAGGCGCAACCGGGGGAAAGGATGCACAATGGGGCGCAATCAATGCAAGGATAGCCCCCCATTCCCAAATTCCATTCTCCTCGCATCCAGCGTCAATCTAACCGGCGCATCTTTCCCCTGCCTCTTCCATGCAAACCCAAGGTGTCGCACATGAAGTCCTCCGACATAATCGCCTATTCGCTGACCAGCCTGCGCCACCGCAAGATGCGCTCGTGGCTCACCATCCTAGGCATAGTTATTGGCATCGCATCGGTGGTATCGCTTCTCATGATCGGCCAGGGATTCTCAGAATCGGTGAATGTGCAGTTTGCAGCGCTTGGGGGCAACACCATTTTCGTAACCCCTATCGCTCCGGGCGCTTCAACTTCGGCGGCGTTTTCTGGCAGCACTCCGATATCCGCAGGCAAGCTGACCGACAATGACGTGAACCGCCTTAGAAGGATAGCTGAGATAACCGACATCGCAAGGTTGCTCAACGGCCGCGCGGATGTGGAATTCAAGGGCAAGGAAATACAGGCAACCATCAGCGGCATCGAGCCTGGCGTATTTGAGAAAACCACCGCAATTGAAATCGCGCAGGGGCGCTTTTTGCAGGATAACGACCGCAAGGTGGTAGTCATTGGCGATACCATCGCGTTTGACACCTTCGGCTCCAACAAAGAGGTGGGGGTCAATTCATTTCTCATCATAGAAGGGGCAAAATACCGCGTGATTGGCATAATGAAGAAAAGCGGGGGAGGGTTTGGCTTTGCAAGCAGGACGGATGGCGGAATATTTATGCCTTTCGAAGATGCCCGCCAGATTTTCAGCAGCACCTTTAGGAAAAATGAAATAGGCGCCATGGTGCTTCGGGTGCAGGAGGGTTCGGACACCTCCGCAGTCGCTGAAAAAATAAACGCCGAACTTGACATCATCCACAAGGTCAAGCCTGACAAGCGGGATTTTTCAGTTGTGGACCCAAAAAGCATCCAGGCATCAATAAACTCAATCCTCTCATTGGTGACCCTTTTTGTGGGGGCGATAGCCTCCATCTCCCTATTGGTCGGCGGGCTTGCCATAGCCTCAAGCATGTTCACCTCGGTGATGGAGCGGACCCACGAGATTGGCGTGCTTAAGGCGATTGGCGCAACCGAGCAGAACATCCTGGGCATTTTCCTTTTCGAGTCAGGTGCGCTTGGGGGGATT
>CAYSQN010000122.1:0-2974 GCA_964433305.1 Microcaldota archaeon
TCCTTGAAAACTCGTAAATCCTGTCCGCAAGCTCGTTTACCGCCCCAATCGGGATGACAAACTCGGAAATGAAGACAATAAGGTCGTGTTTGGTGGAAAAGTACATCCTTGCTGGGTAAAGCGGGCGGTGGTTGTGCACCGCGGCAAGGGGCGGGAATTGGTCTCCGGTGATGTAGCCCAAGGGCTCCATCTTCAATTTTTCTATGAGGTAGCTTGCGGAAATGGTCCCCACCAGCCCAAGCCCCGGAAAGCCCTCTATGAGCGTGGGGGTTTTCAGCTTGGGCTTGGCTGTGATGTGCAGTTCGATTGCCATAGTAAAACCTCAGTTCGGCTTCGCTACCAAGACTTATAAGTCATGTGCTTGCGCGGGGGGGGAAAAATAAAAGAAAAAAATCAAAAGAAGGACTTAAGCGCAAACCGTGCCGCTTTGCAGCGAGCCGCCACCATTGTAAATCATCCCCAATACGGGGGGGGCAATCGCATAGATGAGCAGCCCAATCAGCGCTCCAACCAGCGCAGAGGTTGCCCAAACGTTCGCCCTTGCGCGCGTCTCAGCGCCCATTATTTGCCCTGCGGCATAGATGACTCCGGCAACCACCACCATCAGCATGGCAGCCACTGGCAGCAGCGATTTGAGGTCTGAGCAGAAGTTGCCTATGGCAGACTGCACATTGCTCAATCCACTCTGCGCAAATACAGCCGAAGTTACCAGCAGCAATGCGGCAATAATCCAAATTTTTCTCATTCAATCCCTCCATGAAGAGCTATTTCACTCCGAAGCCTATACGATACTAATGTTTTTAAATCATAGCTAGATTTCAACGTCGAAAAAAATCCTCATAGCAGGGTATCGCACTCTATGCTCCCCGGGATTCCATATACTCCCTGCAGCACAAAGGGCGCAATCGCGTATATCAAAAGCCCGATGAAGGAACCAACCAGCATGGCGGTGGCCCACACATTGGCACGAGCACGAGTCTCAGCCCCCATCAGCTGCCCGGCGGCATAAGTAACTCCCGCCGCCACCACCATCAGCATGGCAGCCACCGGCAGCAGGTTTTTCAGGTCGAAGCAGAAATTATTTACTGCCCTATATACCCTCATCATTGCACTACTGCACGAGCCACAGGTGGCATTGGCCAGCCCAAATGCAATAAGCAGCACTGTGATAATGAGGAACTTGTTCATGGCACTCGCACCAGTAAACTTCGTCAAACTATTTAAATCATCAATACGCCCGGCAGATAAACTAGAAACAAACGGCAAATGGAAAAAAGAAAGTCAGCAGCTTACTCCGCTTCCTCCATAAATCATGTTCAGCACGGTCGGGGCAATCGCATAGATGAGCACCCCTACCAGGGCGCCAACCAGCATGGCGGTGGCCCACACATTGGCACGAGCACGAGTCTCAGCCCCCATCAGCTGCCCGGCGGCATAAGTAACTCCCGCCACCACCACCATCAGCATGGCAGCCACAGGAAGCAGGTTCTTGAGGTCGCCGCAGAGGGTGTTTATGGCCGCACTCGCCCTGGCTACCCCTCCTAATGGAGTAACTGCGGTTGCACTATAACAAACCGCCACAAAGAGCGCGAGCAACAATACGGTGAATGAAAACCTCATAGCGTCACCCCCGAATTCTTTCCCGATATTTGACAATAAATGCGGAGAGGAGGATTTTTGGGCCTTTGGGAAAAACGCCTTCTCCAAAAGCGAACCCCCGTAGGCGCTAGGCCACAGGGTCCTAAGCCCTGCGCATTTGACCAGGCTCTGCCATCTCCGCAGTCTGCTATTTCCGGCAAGGGATAAATATCCGCGCCTTGCTCCCGGGAAGGCGCCAAGCCTGCAGTGTGCGACGTCAAACCCGAAGAATGTAGTAGGAAATCACCAGGCCGAGGGCCGCCACCGCAAGGGTGCCCCAAACCCCGAAGGGGTTGCTGATGGTGATTTTCACGTTGAGCACTGGCAGGATGATAATCACTGCAAACATCACCAGCAGCCCAGCAATGAATGAGCGGATTTCCATGGATTTCTTTTGCAAGCTCACTTTAAAAGCTTTGATTGGATACTGCATTGCAGAGGTGGGAGCATGAAGACGGATTTCAAGGTTGGGCAATGCATGACCGTAGGTGTTTTCACTCTCCCGGCGGACAAGACAGTGCTTGACGCTGCCCGGCTGTTGCGCAAGGCAACGGTTGGTTCAATCATTATCACCCAGAAGGGCAAGGCAAAAGGCATAATCACCGAGCGGGACATCGCCTACAAGGTGGTGGCTGAAGGCAAAGACCCGAAAAAAGTCAAGCTCAAAAGCGTGATGAGCCGCCCGCTCAAGATAATCAAGGCGTCCGACAAGATAGAGAATGCGGCTCTCGCGCTTCGCAACAACAAAGTGAAAAGGCTGCCTGTGGTTGACCGGTCCGGGCGGCTGGTCGGCATAATTACCGAAGGCGACCTGCTTCGCGTTTACCCTGGATTGCTTGATGTGCTTTCTGAAGTGGAGGAAATCCGCAAGAGCAAGCCAAGCGAGGTTTTCACGGGCGTCTGCGACATCTGCGGCTGCTATGCCGAAGACCTGCGCCGCGACGAGGGCAAGCTTAAGTGCGAGGAGTGCGTGGAAGAGGAAGGGGTCTGATTCTTTTTTCCCTATCGTTGCTTTTCAATCAGTGCACCTGCCATTTAAAAACATTTCTAATCACAAAATAACTGGTGTTGGATATGTTCCCTCAAGGCTACAAGAAAGCAATCCCAAACGAAGAAAAAGCGCGCGAGATTGCCGGCGGCATTCTCGGAAAAAGGAAAGCCGATGCTTTCTTCAAGAGCCTTGAATGCATACGAACGTCCAGAAATGACTACAACACCTCAAAGTTCAACAGAACATCTATCGTCGAATCCGAGGCGCACCGCTTTCTCACTTGCAAAATTGCCAAGGGTGAAAAAGGAGAGTATCTCAAACCCAGCCCTTTGAGGGAAATGAACT
>CAYSQN010000123.1:0-2948 GCA_964433305.1 Microcaldota archaeon
CTCTTTTAATCTGGAATTTTTTGGAATTTCGTTAAGGGCGGAAACTATCGACTGGAGAATGGTTTGCTCCCTGTCGGAAAGCTTTTCGATTATTTTTTCCGCGGCCGAGGGGCTGCCGCACCCTTCAAGCAGCCGGCCAAAGAAAACATAGGAGGCGATGAGAGCGCCGCCCTGCTTGATGAACTTGCGCCTGCCGTTGTCTTTTTGTTCTTCCAGTTGCTTATTCATGAAGATGCCCTTTTATGTTAGTTTCTGGTGAATAGTGTTTAAAAACGTTGGCTCTCGGGAAGGCTGCCAGCCATCGGTTTTTAATAGTGTTTTCAGGATAAGGCAACGGGAGGAGAAACATGATTGTTACTGGAAAATCCGCCTCACAGCGGCAGCTTGTCAAGGAGATGGTTGCAGAGAGCCAGACGCAGCCTGCGGGCATTGACCTTACCCTCAAGGAAGTGCATGAGCTGACTTCCGGAGGGGAAATTGACTTTGACAATTCAAAGAGAAGGATATCTGCGAGCAAGAAGATGGAGTTTGCAGATGGGAAGCTGCACCTGATGGGCGGCTGCTACAAGATAATTTACAACGAGTACGTGGAGATACCCATTGACTGTGCGGCATTCGGCTTCCCCCGCTCCTCATTGCTTCGCTGCGGAGCGGACGTGCGCTGCGCGGTTTGGGATCCCGGCTACCACGGGAGAAGCGAGTCGCTTCTGGTGGTGCACCATCCAGCCGGAATAGTTCTCCACAAGAACGCGAAGGTGACGCAGCTGGTGTTCGTCAAGCTTGAGGGCGAGGCCCATCAGGCATATGAAGGAAAGTACAAGGGAGAGAACAGGTAGCCAAGAACTGAACGGAGAGTCCGGGGGAATTAAACGGGAAATGGCAGGAAGGATTTGGGAGAGGGAGGGAACGGGGGATTCTGAGGGGGATAACTTTCTGGAACGTGTTTTTTATGGCATTGAGGCAGCCGATAGTGGTGGTCATGGGGCATGTGGACCATGGGAAGACTTCGCTACTGGATGCCATACGCAAAACCAACGTTGCCAAAAAGGAGGCTGGCGCCATCACCCAGCACATCGGGGCATCCGAAATCACCCTTGAGGACATCCGGCAGGCCTGCCAGCAGACACTGAAGGGGCGCCTTCCGGCATTTTCCATACCAGGCCTTCTTTTCATAGACACCCCGGGGCACGAATCGTTCACCCATTTGCGGGAGAGAGGCGGCTCGATTGCCGACATTGCTGTCTTGGTGGTGGACATTGCGCAAGGTTTCCAGCCCCAGACGGTGGAGAGCATCAGGATACTTCGGGAATTCAAGACCCCATTTGTGGTTGCGGCAAACAAGGTGGATTTGGTAAACGGCTGGAGAAATAGCGAAGAGGCATGCAGCGTGGTTTCAAACATAGGCAATCAGAGGCCCGAGGTGCAGTCCAGGATGGATGACCTGCTGTACACCATGGTGGGCAAGCTCTCGGAGATGGGGATAAACTCCGAGCGGTTCGACAGGGTGGAGGATTATACCAAGCAAGTCGCGATAATACCTGTTTCTGCAAAAACTGGGGAAGGGCTGCCCGAGCTGCTGCTCTCAATCGCAGGCCTTTCGCAGAAGTTCCTTGAGGAGGGCCTCAAGACAGATGTGAACGTGGCGGGCAAGGGAACGGTGCTTGAGGTGAAGGAAGAGAAGGGGCTTGGCACCACAATTGACGCGATAATATACGATGGGACCATACGCAAGAACGATGAGATAATTTTTGCCACCATGAACGGCCCGGTGAAAACCAAGATACGCGGGCTTTTGAAGCCAAAGACAAGGCTGACTCCAGAGGGGGACAGGTTCGAATATGTGGATTTTGTTTCCGCTGCCGCAGGAATCAAGATATATGCGCCAAACCTGGAGGGCGCGCTTTGCGGCTCGCCGCTCCTTGTGGATGACGGAAGCGACAAGACAGATGAGATTGCGGACATGGATGCCATCATAAAGCGCATCATGTTCGAGTCTGACAGGCTAGGCGTGATTGTGAAGGCGGACACGCTAGGCTCGCTTGAGGCGCTCACCAAGCTGCTTTCTTCGCAGGGCGTGGACATCAAGAAAGCGCACATCGGCAGGGTGAGCAAAAAGGATGTGGTGGACGCCTCCATCGTGGCTTCGCAGGAGCCCTACAAGGGAGCCGTGCTCTCGTTCAACGTGGAGGTCGCAGAAGACGCGTCTCTTGAGGCCACCAGGGCGGGAGTGAAGGTTTTCGCCTCCAATGTCATCTATTCCCTTTGCGACGAATATGCGGCATGGGTTGCGGAGATGAAAAAGAATGCTTCTGGCTCTGCGGTGGAGCGGCTTCCCCTTCCTGCCAAGCTCCTTGTCATGCCTGGCTGCACCTTCCGCGCGAGCAAGCCCGCCATTTTCGGAGTTGAAATACAGGAGGGCAAGCTGCGCAAAGGGGTGAGGCTGATGAGCGTGAAGGGCGAGATTGTGGGTGAAGTGCGGGAGATGCAAAAAGAGGGCAAGGGAGTGCAAGCAGCCTCTGCCGGCGACCAGCTTGCCATTTCGGTGGAAGGGGCGATTTGCGGGAAGTCGTTTTCGGAAGGTGATAAGCTGCTTGTCTATATTACTAGGAGGGAAGGGGAGGAGCTGCTTGCCACCGCTTCAAACGAGATGACGGATTCTGAAAAGGCTGCGCTGGAGGAGATACTTTCTATCACCGCAAGAAGGATGATTTAGTCGTGCTCCATCAGTTCCTTCAGGTGACGGTTGTATTCTGCGTCATTTAGGAGATGGCATATTCGCTCGGAGAGGGGAAGGTGCTTTTCGATTTCTTTCTTGGCATTTTCGGATTTGTTCCCAAAATTGCCCTTTCCTTTCCCCCCATTAACGCCAGTTTTTTTCACGCCGATGGTTTTTTTGGTTTTGGCGCGATTCTGAGGAATAGGGTCGTAGCCATTCCAGTCAATTTGTT
>CAYSQN010000124.1:0-2868 GCA_964433305.1 Microcaldota archaeon
CCTCCACCTGCTCAAGCTCATCGCATTCCCGTTTGCGCTTGCGCTGCAGGCAATAATATGCATCCTTTTCCTAGCTGTTAAGGCGATAAGGCAGCCGCATACCTTGCGCTATGGGCTCAATTGAGCTTCTGCTTCTTTTCCAGCAGCTTCTCCACCCTTCTCACATACTGCAACTGCTCAGCGTTTGCCTTGGCAGAAAGTTTTCCGTAGCACTCATAAGCAGCCTTCGCATCTGAGGGCTTCCACTTCCCAAGCTGGCGGTTTGCCTCCCCCACCAAATCCTCTGATGAAACACAACTTTGGCACCAAAAGCCGTTTGCCTCCAGGCTGCTTCTTGTAAACGGCGTGCAAATCACCACGCATCCGAAACGCAGCGCATCAAACACCTTGTTTTGCATCCCTGCCCCATACCACACAGGCACCAGGCATATCTTGGAGTCGGAAAGAACCCCCTCAACGTCCTTCACCAGCCCGGCGTAGCTGACATTTTCCGGCAAGCCCGATTCCTGCAGGCCCGGCCCCACCACAACCACATTCCCATTTATTTTTCCAAGATGCGGAAGAATTTTTCTTATTCCATCCCGGTTGGGCGGGTGCTCCCACCGCCCCACCAGTGCGGCTTCAATTCCTCGCTTGCCAAGGTTTTGCTTTTCAGGCGGGGCATCCCTCCCCTCAACCGCAATGCTCTTGGAGCGCAGCTTCCCTCCTGGCAAGTCAAGCTTTGAGACAAAAACCAACAGATCCGAGCGGTTGCCAACCAGTGAATTGAGGGCAGGGGTGCAAAAGCCGGAAAATGCGCCCATAAGCAAAGAGGAGAGCGAATGGGAGGACGCATTCTTGCTCTTGTAATAATTTTCCACCGAGTCGAGCACTTCGGAAACCTTCACCTCCGCACGGACATTCCGAAGGGCGAAGGCGCAGTCAAGCGCATGGGTCACCACCACGTCTATCTTCTCATTGTCAACATACTCCTGCAGCTCCTTTGCAGCCCCTCCCATCGCAGCAGCGCCCTTCCAGGCGCTTGGGGGAAGCAGGAAGAAAAACGGGTCAAAACCTCCCCCGGATGGCGTGAGCTTGGAATAGCGGACATTTTTTGGAAGAGAAAGCTCGGCAAGCGCCTCCTCCCCATCCTGGGAAAGCTTCAGCTGGATGAAATGCACCTCGAACTTCTGCGAAAAGGCAGCCAGGTTATGCCAAAGCCTCCGCACTCCCCCTAGTTTGGAGGGAAAATGCGCTGAAACGAAAAGTATTTTGTGCACCACCCCATTTCTGGGGCATTTTTTAAATATCGATGCCGCAATTCGACCATGGGGATTTCTTTCATCTATGCAGGACGGCGTGGCAGCGGCCTTGAAGCCACCCTTGCGCTGCACTCAATCGCCCGGAAGTGCGGCTTTTCCTCCCAGCTCATCCTTTCGCAGGACAACGAAAGGGCGGCATTGGTCAGAAAGCTTTATCCAGAAGCCAAATTCTTCAATTTTCTCTCCCCCTCCTCCATTCTTTCCCTCCGCCACTCCCTGAAGGGCCGCATCGCATTTTTCACCATGGTCTCGCCCAAAATGCTTCCCCTTTTCCTATCCCTTCCCTCAAAAAAAGTTTTCTACTTCCATGCAAGCTACGATTACTCTCTCTCGGGGCGCAAAATGCGCGACCACCTCCATGACCTGATGCACGACGTTCTCATCAAAAATTCCAGCCTGACTCTTGCCACCCAAAAAGACCTTGCCCGGCAGATAAAAGAGAGGCTCGGAGTGGATGCGCAGGTGTTTCCCCACCCCCCATACTCCCCAATAAAGCCAAGCTTTTTCTCCGAAGAGGAAGAAGTGAAGCTGCCCTTTGGGCGCGGCAGCTACTTCCTCAACTTTGGGGAAATTTCCCGGCCCTCCAAGGGCAGCCGCCTTCTTCTTGAGGCAGTGCAAGGCACCAATCTCAAGGTGGTGCTGGCAGGAAGGCTTGAGGGCGTAATCAACTCCAAAAACACCTTCCACCTCAACCGGTGGGTCAGCGACGGGGAGCTGCACCATCTCATAAAAAACTGCCGCGCTGTGGCGCTTCCATACATTCTCAAAAGCCAGTTCTCAGGCTGCCTTGCGCTTTCCTTCCACTTCCGCAAGAGCGTGCTTGCCCCGGATTCGCAGGCATTCGCAGGGCTGGTGGAGGAGGGGAAAACCGGCTGGCTGTTCAAGAGGGCAGACGCGGGGTCGCTTAAGGAGAAGATGAAAAGCATAGCAGCAGGCAGGAAAACCGATTTTTCAGCAGCAATTGCACAAAAGGAAAAGGAAATGGAGGCGGCAACCGCAAGGCGCCTGAAGGAAATCGCGAAACAGCTGTCCTAGTTCCAGGCCCTCAAAAATCCCAACTGCAACTTCTCCCATCACTGCCGAATTTCTTGTGCTCCAACTCCCTCATTAGTAACTCTTTCCCTTTAGTACTTTTTCAAGAACTCAGACAATTTCCCAGCCACGTACTCCCGCATTTCCTTGGTGATGCCCGGGTAAACCCCTATCCAGAAAGCGTGATTCATCACATGGTCGGCGTTTGCAAGCTTCCCGTGCACCTTGAAGCTCTCGCCTTGGTAGGCTGGCTGGCGGATGATGTTGCCCCCGAAAAGCATCCTGGTGGCAATGCCATTTGACTCGAGGAAAGCCACCATCTGCTGGCGGGAGAATGGCGCGCCTTCCCTGATGTTGATAAGATAGCCAAACGGGCTTTGCACCGCGCCATTCACCTTGCCTGGCAGGTGGAAGAATTTTGCATGCTTCTTGAAAAACGAGAGGTAAAACTCGAAGTTCTCCTGCCGCGCCTTCACAAACCCTTCCAGCTTTTCAAGCTGCGAGAGGCCCACAGCGGCTTGCATGTCCGTGGCTT
>CAYSQN010000125.1:0-2863 GCA_964433305.1 Microcaldota archaeon
GTGCTGGCAAAAGGAAGGGAAATGCACAATGAGAGAAGCAACAATGCCTTGGCACAGATATTCAAGCCGACCACCGAGGGGAAGTCTCGGGCAATCAATAAAAACACAGCCCCAATGGATTGTTTGTGGAAGCGGTGGTTGCAAGAAGCGCCGCCATTTCAAACGCATGCTACTCCCTCGCGCAGCAAGCAGTCATTGCCAGAAGCATTGCACGCTCATTTCCCAAATTGCGCCGCCTCGGTCAATTGGGAAGGTGAATGCGAACTTTTCTTTTGGGGTTCCCTCATCGCAGCTCGAGGCTTCTTGCGGGCCTTTGGCAGAGATGCACATCCCTGAAAGCGAAGATAGCTGCTGAGCTGTTTGCTGCAGGTCCTCTCCCTTGTAAAATGCTTTTGCGAGCACCCCTGCGGCATCGTAGCAGAGGAAAAACCCCTGCTCATCTTGCGATTGGAGCTTGAATGCCTCCATGGCAGGGAGGGAAATAAGAAGAAGCAAGAGCACGGTTGCGGACTCAAGCGTGTAGGCATACCCCCGCATGGTTTTGCAATTTTGGAGGGAAATCGCGGGGGGGTGCAAATGCCGGCACGGGTTCCCCAGTGCATCCGCTTTTTTGCATTTTGGAAGGACTATCTGGAAAGAAATGGATTGCTGCTTCATTTCGCTTGTCATGAGATGCACGCCTCCAGGGCGCAAGGCGCTTTGCCGCACCAGGCAAGTCGCCTCGCGCAATACACTTCACTTTGTTTTTGCCCGCTTTCCCTCCTCAAAATTTCCTCCCCGTCCGAATGGAAGGAGAATGACAGGTAGGACTTTCCAGTGCTCGAAAGCATGGGAGCAAGCTCGATTGCGTAAGCCCGATGCAAATCAATTTCCCATGCCCGTATGTGCCCTGAGCCCTGCTGGGAAGACTGGTAGCTTGAAAGCTCCAGCAAGCGGCCGGAAAGCCTCAGGGCAAGAAGGCTGCCCGACTGCCCGTCCGCACTTTCTGCCGCAAGCCCTTGTGCTGAGGAAAAAACAAGCAGGAACATTGCAAGCCCGCTTATGGCAACGCTTAGCGCAAGCGCCGCATCAAGCGAGAAAAATCCTCCCCTAAACCGGTTCAAGCCCCGAAGTTTGGACATACGCCCCCCCCTTGGTCTGAAAACGCCTTGTGGAACAGAGGTTCGGAAACGTTTGGATTTTGCAGGTGGAACAGCCTCCCCTCTCGCGGAGAGGTGGAAAGGGCTGCGGGCAGGTAAGAGGCTTTCCCATACGAGCCTGCCGAATCGATTGCAAGGGCATCCGAGGATGCTTCCAGCGATTGGCGGGCCAGCCCTATTTTCGAGGAAAACTGCGAGGAGGCCTTTTGGGATGAAACAAGCAGGATAGCCAGGCAGGAGAGAAGCAGGGCAAAGGAAACCATTGCATCGATTGAAAGCTGGCCCGCAAGGGCCGCATGCTTGGGACATTTGCGCTTTGGCATCAGAACCCGACCTCAAAATCGTTTGGAAAGACAGAAACCATCCCAAGCCCCAGGGAGGGGAAGTAGGCTGAAAACCCCAAGTTGCGGAAGTACAGCTTCCGCTGCAAGGAATTTGCCCCGAACGAGTCTTGGCAATTTGACGCTGAAAGCTCAGTTGAGCCCTCAGGGAGGATGGCTTGGGCTTGTTCGGCCATGCGCCTGGTTGCCATCGCGCGTTGGTATTCGGAGGTGGAGGCGCACCAAATCGCTATGCTGTGGCCTGCTTCCTTCATTTGCAGGTAAAAATCAACCGCGGATTGGTGGGCCGCATGCCGCACTTCTTGTGCAGGGTCCTTGTTTTGGGAGAGGGCAATGCCGTAGGCGGTTTTGGCCGCATGGGAAACAAACGAGTAGAAGGCGGATTTTATCGCCACATCCTGCAAGGCGGCGGCAGGATATTTTTGGTAGGAGTGGCCTGGCTTGAAAGAGGAAAAAAATGAGGCTGAGGAAACGAGGGCCGCAAGGAAGGCCGCTCCCAATGCAAATGACAGGAATCCCTTCATGAGCAGCTTTGCCTGCGTGCGCTTTGCTCCAGGCGCCCTGGCGCTCACGCAAGCTCTTCGATGAGTTTTATTAGGTAGCTTGAGGTTTTCTCAATATCCTCAATGGAGCATACCGCCACGTTCGAGTGTATGTAGCGCGTGGGAACGCAAATCGCAATGGATGGGATTCCCCCCCGCTCGCCGTAAACCGATGCAGCGTCGGTCGCGCCGCCTTCTATCACCTCAAGCTGGGAGGGGATTTTGCTCTTCTTTGCCACATTGATGCACTGCTGCGTGAGGGTGTGGTCGGCGAAGTTGCCGCGCCCGCCGGCCTCCACCATGCATATTGCCGGGCCTTTGCCTATGCGGATAAGCGCCTCGTCCTCGCTCATTTCCGGGTGGTCGCCTGCGATTGAGGTGTCAACCGCTATGAATGCGGACGGCTCTAGGTTGTAGGCAGCCACCATGGCGCCCTTGCCAAAGGTGGAAATCTCCTCCTGCGCGGTGCCCACCAGCACGACGTTTTTGTTCTTTACCCTTTTTGCAATGTCTAGAAGCACGTAACAGCCCACGCGGTTGTCAAGGGCTTTCCCAGTAACCAGCTTCCCGTTGAGCATTTTGGTGGAGATGTCAAAGGCTATCGGGTCGCCTATTTTGACGCCCATTTTCTCCGCGTCCTTGCGGTCCTTGGCGCCGATGTCTATGAATAATGACTTGTTGTCAATTGCCATCTTCATGTCCTCCGAGCGCTGCATGTGCGGGGGCTTGTTGCCAATCACCCCATAAAGGGGGCCCCTGTCGGTCTGTATGACCACGCGCTGGTTGACAAGCACCCTGTTGTCAATGCCGCCGATTTTCACGAAGCGCAGGAAGCCTTTCT
>CAYSQN010000126.1:0-2861 GCA_964433305.1 Microcaldota archaeon
GAGCCGCCCTTCAGTTTCATTATCGCGCCAACCGAGGTGGCGGTGCCTGCGGAGACCACAATGGGCTCGCCCATCTTAAGCGCGGGATTGTCGAACCCTTCCCTCTTCAGAAGAGTGTACTCAAGCTCTATTTCGAACAGCACAGGGGGCAGCGTGCCCTTTTTGCCAAGCATGTTGCCTGCCAGGTGGTCGGACTTCGCAACCGAGGGGTCAAGGCCCGTGGCAATGCCGATAAGCCCTCCGGGCTTGGCCTCATCCACTGGAGTGCTGCCAGCCATGAGCGCGGAAACTCGAAGCACGAGGGGCTCAACAGTCTCCTTTTCCTTGGTCTTCCTGGCAATTCCAGGAAGCATCTCAAGCTCGTCCCCGACCTTTATGGCGCCCTGGATAAGCGATCCTCCCAGCACCCCTCCCTTCAATTTTGAGATGGGAGAGCCAGGCTTGTTGACGTCAAATGAGCGCGCCACGTACATCCTTGCTGGGAGGGAGGGGTCCCGCTTGGGGGTTGGGATGGTTTTTTCTATGGCTTCAATGAGCTTGTCGATATTCGCATTGTAATTTGCGGAAATGGGCACAATGGGCGCATGCTGCGCAGTTGAGCCTTTGAGGAATTCCCTTATCTGGTTATAATTTTCAATTGCCTTCTCTTTGGTGACAAGGTCGATTTTGTTCTGCACCACTACGACATTCTTTATCCCGAGAATATCCAGCACCATCAGGTGCTCCTCGGTTTGTGGCTGCGGGCACTTCTCGTTTGCCGCAATCACCAGGACCGCCCCGTCCAGTATGCTAGAGGCTGCGATGGTGGTGGTCATAAGCGTCTCATGGCCCGGGGCATCAAGGAAAGAAACAGTCCTTGCAAGCTCCCATTTCCCCTTTTCTTTTTCAGCCTGCGCCTCGGTGGCATAATCGCCTTCCTTATTTTTGTAAAAAGCAGTGTCCGCATAGCCTATCTTGATGGTGATGCCGCGCTTGAGCTCCTCTGAGTGGGTGTCTGTCCACTTGCCAGTCAGCGCGCGGGTAAGCGAAGTCTTTCCATGGTCTACGTGGCCGACCATCCCAATATTGACTTCAGCTTGCAAATCGCGTCACCCTAGTGTTGCTCTGCCTTGCTTGTGCAGCCAACCAGTTACTTCTTCTCCTCTTTTTTCTCGCCCGCTGCCTTGGGGAACAATTCGGCAAGCGGCTTGGAGCCATAGCCCGCCACCTTGGTATTTATCTGCATTATCTGGTCTGAAATGAGATTGCCCCGCACGTTGCGCTTCTCGCGCCTGCCATCCCCTTTTCCTTTGAAACCGGTTCCCTGGGAAAGTATGACCCCTACCCTCCTTGGGCCAGAAACATCGGGCCTTATGGGGAAACCTGCGAGGTCTGATCCTCCGGTTATCTGCAGTTCGTAGCCATCGGCTCCGAAAAGCCCGCCCTCCAGCTTCTCCCCAACTTTCTTTCCGATGACAGAGGACTCCTTGTCCTTGGGCACTTCTATCCCAAAGCTTTGTCCGCTTTTTGGGTCTGCTATGACAATTTTCATGCTATCACTCCTTTCTGCAGCGAGTAGAACGCGTCATCCTCACTATGCGCTTGAGGCTTGATATATAGTCGAATCTTTTAAAAAGACCCACCTCTCCCCTCATCCGTTGCGCAGCAACCCTCCTCCCCGCAAGTTCCGATTCACTCTTAATAAATTAGGTGTCCAAATATAGGAATAGGTGTATGGATGGCAATTAAACGGCTGGACGCCAGCCCCTCATTTGACAGCCACAAGGTTACCAGGGGCAAAATCCACCAACTCTATGGCCATTTTTTCAACAAGCAGCATGGCGCACCGAAGGCCGGCAGCTTCAAGGAGCGGGTGCTGGCAGAGTCAATATCCTTCCTCTCCTCTATTTCTGCAAACTTTTCCTCCATTCCGCGGGATGCGTTTCTTGAAAATCTGGCATCTGGGGAAATCGGCACCCTTTCAAAAAACGCCGACTTCCTTGCTGCCAAGCTAAATGGCTCGCTTGCAAAGATGAAAGAGGACCAGCGCGACTACCGGGCCGCCTCCAAGCTATGGTTCAAGGCCGCTGAAATAAAAAAGAAGCATTCCCTGGAGTTCCACCAGGAACTTGCGTATGCGCACCTGTTCGAAGGGCTTGCCCTCAAGCAGGATGGGGAATTCCCGGGAGCAGGCGCCCACCTCTGGAATTCAAAAAACGAATTTGACAAGGCGGGCAAGCCCCGCAAGGCAATCATATCCGGAACGGCGGCAATTGAACTTTTCTTCCACGCCAACAATCTGCTTTACTGCTCAAAATTGTCCAGCGAACTGGGCGCAATCCATGAAAAGATGGGCAACTTTGACGAGGCTATTTCCACCTATCAAAAAGCGATAGAATGCTACTGCAGCGCAGAAAAGCGGCAGATCGGCTTTTTCAGCAATAAAATTTCCGCCTGCAGAAAATCCCTGGATGAAAATTCCAAGCTTGCAATGGCTAAGGCATACATGGCCTCCTCTTTCCCGCCAATCAATTATTAGGCAAGCTTCCCGCCCAAAAGCGCATCCAAGGGCCCGTTTTCAAAGCCTCTTCCAGCCCTTGCCTGCCCTGCACACCATCTCCTCAAAGCGCACCCCGTAGCTTCCGAAGTAGGCAGCAGGCTCGATGGCAAGCACGGCATTCTTCAGGCTGTCCTTGGATTTTTTCCAAAGCCTTGGGTGCTCGTGCACTTCAAGCCCCACGCCATGCCCTATAAGATGTATCATTTTTGGAAGGCCCTGCGCCGCCACAAGCCTTTCTGCGAGCTTTGCAACTTCCCCTGCGTTGCGGCAGCCATCCATCCCATCCAGCATCCCCTCGAAAACCGCAACGCACTTGCCATAG
>CAYSQN010000127.1:0-2807 GCA_964433305.1 Microcaldota archaeon
CCTTGCAGGAGGCCTCGCACACCCCTGCCTCTTCCTTCAGGCTGTCTGGCCGGAAGTTTCCATTTTCATCAAGCAGGTCGCCAGCCACTTTCACCTTGCAGGGAACTGCGGACTCTTGCGGCACCCACTGCATCTTTTTTGCCGCGATACCCTCCTGCGCCTGGTAGCTCGCGACTATGCCGCCTGCGTCTTTTGACACCACTTGCGCGTTATAAAGCTCCTTGAGCCGGAACAATTCGCCCACCTCTAGCTGTGCGGCATCAGTGCCAGAGATGTAGAAGTTTGCAGTGGTGGCTATTTTCCTGGCGCCCATTTCCTGCTTTGTGGGATGGTTGCGGATTTCGGGTTCGATGGAAGGCGCACCCTGAATTGTGAGTTTGGAGGGCTCGTTGGCAAAGAATCGGCGCATTGAACGCTCATCCAGAAGCTTCCTGTTGAGGGAAAGCAACTTGTCCCAGCCTGGCTCGGATTCAACCTTGCTTAATCCAAACCCGAGCACGAATTCGCGGATGGCATCAGGCAATATTCCGCGCCTTTTCAGCCCGGCAAGGGTGGGCAGCCTCGGGTCGCTATAGCCTTCCACCTTTCCATCTGCCACAAGAGGCGTTATCAGCCTCTTGGAAATGGGCGCATTTTTTATCTCAAGGCGGGAGAATTCGATAAGTATGGGGGCACGAAGCTCGAGCTTTTTGAGGATGGCAAAGTAAAGCTCGTTTCGCAGCTCGTACTCCTTGCTGCGCATGGCATGCGTTACCCCTTCAAGGGAATCCGTGATGGGCGCTTCAAAATCATAGGAGGGCCAGCACTTGTACTTTTCTCCCTGTCGGTAGTGCGGAGCAGTGATGACACGCCAGAGGGTGGGGTCGCGCATCACGCTGTTGTCGCTTTGCATGTTTCCGCGGAAGCGCACGATTGCCGAACCTTCTTCCATCTTGCCCTCGCGCATCTTGCGGAAAAGCGCCATGTTTTCCTGCGGCTCGCGCGCAGTGCAGTCGCAGGCTTTTTTCTGTTCCCTGCTTTTCTTCACCCCTTCTGCCGGGCAGGTGCAGACATAGGCGGAATATTTCACGAACAGCTCGTCGCAATAGGTGTAAAGCTCCTCCATCCTGTCTGAGGTATAGGTTTCATCGGCCCAATCAATTCCCAGCCACAGCAACCCTTCCTTTATTGCATCAACATACTCCTGCTTTTCCTTCTCCGGATTGGTGTCGTCAAAGCGCAGCAGCATTTTCCCTCCATAGCGCTTGGCGGATTCAAAGTCAAGGAAGGCGGCTTTCGCGTGCCCAATGTGCGGGTAGCCGGAAGGTTCGGGAGGGAAGCGAGTGACCACACGCCCCTGCTCTGCGCTTGGCAGCTCAATCTGTTTCTTCTCTTCCCGCTTCTCTTCAAAAATGAAGTCTTCAAGCTCTTTTGCCACCTGCTCCTGCGAAAGGGAATTCACGCGCTTGGCTTCCTCGTTGATGAGCTTCATGGTGCCTTTCATGTCGGCCTTTGAGTCGGGCCACTCGCCAATCACCTTGCCGATGATTTTGCCCGGGATGGCAAGCTTGTAGTCGGATGCGTTTTTGAGCGTCCACTTGCGGATGCACTCCTCGAGAGACTTCATGGATGAGTTATGGGAACAAGAATTAAGAGGCTGATGCCAAAGAAAATTTTGGGGCACCAAGAATTGAGGCTACCTTACAGTAAAGCTGTTAGGGTCGGTTCCAAGCCTGCTCATGCTTTCCGCCGTTTTTCCAGTTAACACAAGCTTTGCCTTCTTGAGCTGCACGATGTTTTTGCTGCCAGAAAGCAGCATGGCAATTCTAAGCGCATCTTTCCAGGCGCGGGCTTCCTCAGACGGCTCTTTTGCCCGAAGGAAGGGAAGAGCCGCCCCGGCGTAGGAAGCGCCAAGGGCGATTGCTTTTGCCGCGTCCAGCCCGTTTCTAAGCCCGCCGCTTGCGATTACTTCCATCACGCTTGAGCACTGAGCTATGCATTCTGCGGTGGGATTGCCCCAGTCGGAAAAGAGCGGAGGCTGATGGCTTCGCAGGTATTCCACCTTGCTCCAGGAGGTGCCCCCTGAGCCTGAAACGTCAATGAGCTTTACTCCTGATTTCTTTATTCTTGCCGCAGTCTCGCCGCTTATTCCGGCTCCTGTCTCTTTCACAATTACTGGCAACCCCAAGTCGCGGCTGAAAATTGCTATCTGCCCAAGTATGCCTGAGAACTTCTTGTCCCCTTCAGGCTGGCAAACCTCCTGCAATGGGTTTAAGTGGATGGCAAGCGCGTCTGCCTCTACGGAATCGAGCATTTCCCGCACGCGATTCACGCCGTACTTTTGCAATTGGCAGCCGCCCATGTTGCCGATTATTGGGATGTCGGGGGCTGCTTTGCGCACCTTGTAGGTGGAGGCAAGCTCGGGCCGCTCCAGCATGGCTCGCTGCGAGCCCAATCCGAACGCCAATCCTGCCTCCTGCGCTGCCGAGGCGAGCTTGAGGTTGATTTTTTCCGCGCCTTGGTAGCCCCCTGTCATGCCCACTATGATAAGAGGGGCCAGAAGCTTCTTGCCAAACAGGCTGCTTCTTGTGTCCACTTCGTCAAGGTCCATTTCAGGCAGGGAATTGTGGATAAGGCGCACATCGGAAAAGCCGGCTGAGGATGAGTATTCCACGTCATCTTTCCTTGCAGACTCCACGTGGTCCTTCTTGCGGCTGCGAATGTCCATATAGGGGGGATGGGAATTGCCTTTTTAAATTACTTTGCAGCATGAAATGCATGCGAGCCTGGAATTACCTGAAGTCGGCTTTCATCTACGTTATTGTGGT
>CAYSQN010000128.1:0-2801 GCA_964433305.1 Microcaldota archaeon
CTGAGAAGGAAGAATTTTTGGCGAAAGAGCGCGCGGCACGGGATAATTTCTTGCACCCTAATTTCCAAATTGCCCAATTGCAGTTTTGATTGCGTCCTCTGCCGCTTGCACAAGCTGATGCATCCTCTTGGCAGTTTTAGCTTCGCACGTCAGGCGGATGGACTGCTCGGTGCCGGAAGGGCGTATGAGCAGCCAGCCATCCTCGAAGTCGAAGCGCAGCCCGTCAAGGGTGGAGGGCCGCACGCCAAGGGATAGGGAGGAGGCCACAAGCCCCATTGCTTCCTTCTTTTTTTCTTCGCCGCAGGGATATTTTCTCCTTTCAATCGGGTAAGTTTTCACCCCATCGGCAAGGGAGGAAAGCGGTGAGCCGCAGGCAATTTGCGAGATGAAAAGTGCGGATAGCAGCCCGTCTGCGCACGGGGTGGAGGAAGGGAAGACGTATTCCCCGCAAGGCTCGCCCCCGAAAACCGCGCGCCTGCCAATGACCTCCTGCGCAACATGCCGGCTCCCCACAGGGGTGATGAATATTTTCCCGCCCGCCCCCTCTACCGCCTCCCTTACGCAAAGCGAGGCTTCCACCGTGCTTACTATCCTCTTGTTTTTGGAGCCCGCAAGGAAGTGGCTGCAGAATATGGACAGCTGCACATCCAGGGCAAGCACCTCGCCTTTTTCATCTATCGCGATTGCCCTGTCGGCGTCCCCGTCGAAAGCCACGCCAAAGTCGCAGCCGTTTTCCACCACCGCTTTTGAAGCCTCTTCAAGGGTGGAGGGCTTGGGCTCAAGGTTGCGAGTGAAGTTTCCCGGCGAGTCGCAGTTGAGGGAAAGGACTTCTGCCCCGGCAGATGCCAAAAGACGGGGGGCAAGCGCAAAGCCTGCAGCGTTGCCCGCATCCGCAAGGATTTTCAGTTTCTTTTTTGCAATCAATTTTGAGTCAACTTTGGAGAGGAGGAACTTGAGGTATTCGCCCGAGCAATCCTCTTCTGAGAGCTGCCCGCACTTGTCCCAGCTGGAAGAAATGGGCTTGGAAATTCTCTGGGTTATTTCCTTTTCTTCCTCCTTGGAAAATTCCATCCCGCTGGAAAAAAGCTTGATGCCGTTGTACTCAGGCGGGTTGTGGGAGGCGGTTATCATGGCTCCGCTGCACTTCATCTTCATGGTGGCATAGGCAAGGTAAGGGGTCGGACCCACTCCCAAGTCCACCACATTGGAACCAGCAAGCATGGCGCCGGAGGAAAGGGAAGATGACAGGATGGGGGAGGTGCGCCTGGTGTCGCGGCAGATTACGGTTTTTTTCGACAGCTGCCCGGCAGCGTTGCCCACGCTATGCGAAAGCGATGGAGTGACTCCCTTGCCATATACCCCCCGTATTCCGGAAGTTCCGAACATGGAATGTTGGGTGCATTATAGCTTTATAAATTCTTGATTTCCCAAAAGGAGTTATGAGCTCGGACAGGATAAGCATCGGAAGCCCGCAGTCATCCGCAGGAATAATGGGGATATCCTCAGGCACCAACCTGGGGGGGATAAAGTTCAACCCCCGAGGGGTGGTGCTCTTCTCGGCGATATTCATCATCCTTGTGAAGGTTGCGGACTACCTGGTCGCAAACCGGCTGATTTAGGGAAGGGTTCAAGCGCTGCACTATACACGTTGCCTACTTCTGGAAAAGCTTCCTTGCCGCCGCGCCCACGCTCTTCACGTCCTTCTCCCCGCAGATGACAAGGGCCTCGAGCCGCGAGTGCTGCATCTGGCGCAGCGAGGAGATTAGCTCTGAGGCTTCTGAAAGGTTGATTTTCCTGCCCTTGGAGAGGACCTTGGCGGATGCTTCGAATGATAGGTGCGGGATGTCCAAAAGCACGCTGGCGCCGCATTCTTGGGAAAGCTTTTCCTCGAATTGCTTTTGGTCCATCGCAAGCTCGGATGGGGGGAAGGAGAACGCCTTCTTGAAAAGCTTCCTTTCCTTCAATCCGTTTGCGAATTGCCCGCCGCTTTTCGACCTCGCAAGCGCATCAAGCATCTGCGAATCCGACAGTGAGAGGGCGAGTGATGGCTCAAACTCGCCCCCATCAATGGCGAGGGAAATCGACTGCTGCAGCATGCGCGAGGCGATGCGCACGGTCTTGTGCATGTAGACAGTGGTGAACATGGTGAATCTGGCCACCAGCAGGCTCTCGGCCGCCTCAAGCCCGCGCTCGGAGAGCAGCAGGCCTTCTTTCCCCACAGACAGGCTCTGCGCAATGCGCTGCGCGTCCACGATGCCGTATGCCACGCCAGTATAGTGCGAGTCGCGCAGCAGGTAGTCCATCCGATCGGCGCCAACGTCGGAGGTTATTATCTGCCCCAGGGGGGTTTTGTAAAGCGAGGCGATTTCCTTGGGTGAGTAATTTTCCCCGAGGATATCTGAGAGGGGGCTTTTTTCCACCAGCTGCTCGCCTATCTTTTCATGGTTGCCGATATGCGGCGAAAGCACATGCTCGGCCTCGTGGGAAAATGCGCTGTGGCCCACATCGTGGAGCAATGCGCTTAGGCGGACTTTGGCGGTTTCCTCGCTGCCAAGCCCAAGCTCCTTGCATATCATGGAGGAGAGCGCGAGCGTGCCTATGGAGTGCTCGAAGCGCGTGTGGTTTGCCCCGGGGTAAACAAGATAGGCCATGGCAAGCTGGCGGACGCCGCGCAAATGCTGCATGGGCATGCTGTCAAGCAATTGCCCCTCAAGCTCGCCCAATGCGACCGTGCCATGCAGCGGATCCCGGATTCTTAGCATTGAAACTCCCAGATTTCCCATTATGCCCGTGCGAACTTT
>CAYSQN010000129.1:0-2799 GCA_964433305.1 Microcaldota archaeon
ATGCGGGGGGTTTCTTTCCCATTGCCCCCCATGCTGGCGGATGGCAAAGGCGCTTCTTCCGGCGCCTTTTTTGGAAGGGCTTGTGCTGGGGGGATTTCTTTTGCCTTGGATGGGATTTCCGCCCCCAGCTCTTCCTTTTTCTTGCCAGCCGTTTCCTCCTTTTTGGAAAAAACGCTTGCCACAGAGGCGAACAATGATTTCCGTTCTTCCTTGCGGATTTCATTTGGAGGAACGGCAGGGGATGTTTTTTCAACACCCTCTTGCGCCCTATCTGGGTGCTTTTCACCTTCTGCGGTTTTTTTTATTTGGCCGCCTGCCTCCTCCTTTTTGATTTCCTTATGCGCCCCCGCCACCCTGGAGGCAACTGGGGCAGCGTGCTCCTTTTTAGCTTCTGGCAAATGCCGGAGCGGGGGCTTCTCTTGTTTTCCATCTTCCCGGAAGATGGGAGATGGGGTTGGGGGGGAAACGGTAATTTTTTCTTCCGGCTGCGGCTCGCTTGGGATTTGCCTGCCGGCTTCCGGCTGCTGCTCAAGCGGGATAGGTTTGGCGCCTTGCGGAGCCTCAATAGCGGCTTGCGCTGTTCCTTTGCCTTCTTCCTTGCCGGAAAGCCCCTTGATAAAATTAGAGAGCTTACTCTTTAGCAGGCCGAACATTGCCTTCACCCTGCGCTGCAAGGGCGTTTGCCTTCTTGCTTATTTCCTCGATGGCATTCAGGGTGAGCTCGAGGTCCTCCTGGGCGCTGTTTATCGCCGCCCTTATACCCTTCTGCCTCTCTTCAAGTAGCTTGACCGCATCCTCCGGGCTTTTCTGGACCATGACGTTTGCCCCGATGTTGATGATTATTTTTTCCGGATTGGGCTTGGGGCAGGAAAGGAAGACTCCGGCGCCCAAAGGCACCAGCGCGTCCCCTTTCATGTTCTTGAGGTTCTGAAGCGCGTTCACCGCGCCGCCCATTTCCATGAGGGACTCCTGCATGGACATTATCTGCTGCCGGATGGACTCCCCCTTGCTCTGCTGCAGCTGGAGGTCGGCGGCAAGGCGGTCCATGTCATCTTCAGCGGCCATATCAGCACCAACTCAGGCTTTTTCGACTGAGGCTATCTTGATGGCGGTCCTTTTAATCCCTGCGTTTGAGCCCAAAAGCGAGTAGGCTTTTTCAGCTGCCAGCTTTTCGCTGGAAGCTTCCAGCACCTTCTCGAATTTCCTGCCATTCGCCATCCCAGTCACTACAAACTTTCCCATTTTATCACCTTGCCAAAGCAATCCAGCGTCTATTCATACAAGCGAAAGCGCCTGAAGCAGCCTCCCTGCCTCAAAGCCCGTGCATTCCTCCCCGAACAGTGCGAATGATGAATTGGCGACCGCGCCAAGCGAAACGAAAGGAACCCCCGTGTTAGCCGTGCAGGGAAGCCCGTCGACTTTCAATATGGACTTGAGCTCTTTTAACTCTTCTTCATCGGCCCTGTTGTGGCAGGCAAACCCCTTGTTGGTGGCAAGCAGGCAGCTGCCCACCGTAAGATACCCTGCCACCCGGGCGGCAACCGCCTCCACCCCAAGGCAGTCGGAGACGGATTTTATCTCGGAGGGCTTCATTTCGGGATTTACCACTGCCCCAAAGTCGTTGGCAGAGACGTTGTTGCCTGCAGCCCCGAACCTGGAGGGCATGCGCATCACGTTTAGCACGTGCTGCCTGAAAACTTCGGCCTCGTCCTTGGTTGCAAAGTGCGGAAGCAGCGCCCCGTTTGAGTTCATGGCAAGGAAAACCCCCACCAGCCCAGAGCCGCCAATCGTGACTTGCTTGGAGGGCAGCCCGAGTTTTTCAAATGCGAGCAAAAACTTGGGGGAGCAAGAAGCGTCCAGCGCAAGGAACTTGTCTGACGCGCGGGCAAAAAGCCCTATGTGCGGATTCCCGAAGTTGCTGGCTTTTTGCAGGCTCATGGCAGCTCACTTCTTTGCATTTGTTCCTGCGGCAGGCTTGACCTGCGGGTTGGAAGATGGCTTGTTGGCAATTGCGCCCGATGATGGGGCGGGCCGGTTAGCTGATGGTGCAACGGTGTTCCCGGAAGCGGTTGAACCCTGCTTGGAAACTGCAGGAGTTGGGAGTATGGCTGATGGCGCCTTTGAAGTTGCTGGGGCAGGCGAGGGGGCTATTTTGCCCTCGATTGCCGCCTCCTTCTTTTCAGCCGCCTTTGGAGCTTCCTTTTTGGGGGTTTCCTTCTTTTTCTTCTCCTCTTCAGCCTTGATTTTCTCCTCTTCCCCAATCAGCCAGACCTTGGCGTTGCCGTCGTCCGCCTTGACAATGCGCACCTTTATCCTGCGCGGGGGCTTTTGCATGCCGTCGCGGAAGACCAGCGAGTTGGTACCCTGCGAAATGCTCACCGCCAAAGCCTTCATGTGGCGAAGGGCGAATGCGCGGACAAATGCGATTGCGCGCTTGGCGCGCTTGTTCCTAACCCGCAGGTAGGCGTCGCCGAGCGGTATGGTGTAAATTCGTTCTAGGTTTGCCATGGAAAATCACCTAATTGAGCCTCTTCCTCTTCTGGGAGCGCATTTTGAGCTTCTGGCTGCGCCAGCTGCGCCGTTCACGGTTCTGCGTGACCTTGCGGTTGGTTTTGGAAATGACGAAAAGCGGCATTCTCCTGTTGCGCTTTATCATCTTGCCAAGCGTGGCTTTTACGCGTGTAGTCTTCTTGCTCATTGGTTCACCCTATGTAGCTTTGGCGGGCTTCCTTCTCCCCGCTCTCATGCTTCTTTTTCTTCTCGTAAACTTCGCGGTACTCGCCCCATATCTTCTCTGCG
>CAYSQN010000130.1:0-2768 GCA_964433305.1 Microcaldota archaeon
GCCGCCGTGGCCGGTGTTGATCCAGAAAAGCTCCATGCTTCGCTTCTCCCAAATGACTTGCGAGGCAGCCTTCGGGAACAGCAGACCAAGCCAGAACAGCAATCCCGCCATCAATGCATCCGTCAGTACCATGCCTGAAACGAAGTGCGCAATAACAAATGCGCTGATAAGGAGCGTCACAAATCCCACTGCCGCAGGCATGCCCATGCTTTGTTTCATCTGCTTTTCGCTCACGCCTGTAAGCTTCATCCAGCGCTTCACAAACAGCGCGGGGGAATACCAGACCATTCCAACTGCCATGGCCACTATCGCTGCCGCAAGCACAGCCACGTAGTTTACTGCACCTATCGCTATCATTCAAAATCACCTTGCGACGAACTTCGTTTTGGCGGCTTTTAAAGCTAACGGAAAATGCCCCTATTTTTTCAGAACCAGCCCTGCAAGAAGGGTAAACGCGCCAGTGTAAATCAACAGCGTTACCGAGCCTACTGGCTGGAAGTAATGGTACAGCATGACCGCCTGCATGCTTAGCACTGCCTGCGTGAGGGGGGAAAGCGCGGCAAAAAAGGACACCAGTGGGGGCATGAATTCCAGCGGAAACAGGATGCCGCTTAAGAACAGAAGCGGCAGCCCGATGACAAGGGAGGCGAGGAAGGCGGTGGACTCCGACTCGGAAACTATTGCGATAAGCACCCCTAGAGCGACAAACGCCAGGGTAAGGAGAACCAGCGGCTGCAGCACGAAAAACCAGGTGCCAAGGTCGGTTAGGGGAAATGCATTGTAAAACACCGATGCCACCAATGCCAGCAATACTGCCTCGGGTATCAGCACCGTGGTGTAGCTCAGTATTTTCACAATGACATACTCGAAGTTGTTTACCTGGGATGTATAGACGCGCTGCAGAGTGCCATTGTACTTCTCCCGCACCAGCGAGGTCGAGGAAAGGAACAGGGTGATAAACATCAGGATAAGCGGAAGCAGGCTTGGGAGCATGAACTCAAAGAACGGCCTCTCCCCAAAGAGGTAATCCGAAGAAACCACCATGGGGGAAATGATGAATTCCGGGGGCTGGGAGGTTATCTGACCTATCTGGTCCCTGCTAGTCCGGATGATCCCCTCAAGCTCATGGGTTTTGAGTACCATCTCCTCCAAGGAAACTTGTGCGTCTCCAATGGTTTGCAATGCGCCATCCCGGTTCTGCTCCAACTCATCCACAAACCCGGCCATGTTTTCTATGCGCGTCTTCGCGTCCACGGAGGCGTTTAACGCGCCTGCAATATCTCGCTTGAACTCTTGTATCGTCTTGTTGGCAGCCGCCAAATTCACCCGCGCCGCCCTCACCTTGTCCAGCCTTTGCTTGACCGATTGCTCCACTGCGCCCATCCTGCCCTGCAGTGAATCAAGCGAAGCGCATGGGGCATTGAATGCTCCGTTTGTGCAGTTCAGGCCTGAACGGGTGCTGTTGACAAACACGGTCGCATTCAGGAGCGTGCCGTCTATCTCCGATAGGTCCTCCTCAGTCTGCTTCAAAGTAACCTCATAGTCTGCAAAATCGGACTCTATCTTTGTGAGGTTCGCCTCGGCTGTGTTGAGCAGCGCAACCGTCTGCTCCACCGTGCCATTCGCAAGATAAACCTCATTCCTCACTTTTGTGATATCCAACGCCTGAAGCGAGGCGGCTGTGCTGTTCAGGCGGCCTTGCATGATTATCGCCTGCGAACGAGTGGCATTGAGGTCCTCGAGAATCTGCTCCAGCTTGCCGCTTGCCGTGCCAAGCCGTTGCCACACCGTAAGGATAAACTCGGTGCCGATTTTCTGGTCGGTTTCCTGCACCGCAGCCTTGATGAACGCCTCCACTGCGGGTGAAACCTGGAACTTTGAGTTGTCCAGGAGCACCGACACGTTTTGGGTCTTCCCGTGCGCCAGCCCATTTTCGTAGCCAGCTGGAATGACAAATCCAGCGGCTATTTTGCCGTCTCGCACGCTTTTTTCCAGCCGTGCGGCGCAATCGCCCTCAAGCCCGTAATCTACGATGGGGCTGCTATTCTGGATGCCATCCACGAAGAACTTCGAAGTGTTGCTCTGGTCCAGGTCGCACATGCCAATCGAGCTTTTGCCCGTCTGCGTGGACTGCCCTCCGAAAATTGCGCCTATGATGAAGAGCACCAATAGCGGGGCGGTCAGCATGAGCAGTAGCGTGCGCGGCTCGCGCGCGAACTGCTTGGCATCCTTTTGCACCTCATTTAGAAGGTTCAACCTTACCTACCTCTCTTAACTTTGCTCCGGTGAGCTTGAGAAACACGTCATCAAGGGATGGGCGCGACAATGACATCTCAATGATGGTTTCGCCGTTCTTCTTGAGCACTTTGGAGATCTCTGGCAGCCGTGCGGAGATGTTCTCCCCCTCAACCGCCACCCCATGTTCGGTCGCAGTCACTCCGTCAACCCCCCTGATTCCCCCCAGGATGCGGACGAGCTTCTGCTGCTCCCCTGGTATGGTGGAGATCCTTGCGAATTCCCGCCCCACCAGGCGCTTGAGCTCGTCAGGGGTGCCCTCAGCCACGATTTTGCCGGAGTTGACAAATGCGATTTTTGAGCAAAGCGCTTCAGCTTCCTCCATGTAATGCGTGGTGAGGAGCAGCGTGGCCTTGCTGGTGCGGATAAGGCTTTGGACAGTGTCCCACATCTTTATGCGGGTTGCAGGGTCAAGCCCGGTGGTGGGCTCGTCCAGGATGATTATTTTAGGCTCGTGCATCAGCGCACAGGCA
>CAYSQN010000131.1:0-2765 GCA_964433305.1 Microcaldota archaeon
CATTCGAGGAAAAGGTGGAGGCTCCAAAATCCAACCTTGCCAATTGCTCGCTTTACGTTTTTGAGCCCGGGGTTTTCAAGAAAATCTCCTCCCTCAAAAAGTCATCGCGGGGCGAATACGAAATAATCGAGGTCCTCAAGGGCGCAACCGCGGTGGAAATAAATGAGTACTGGCTGGACATGGGCATGCCCTGGCAGCTTTTTTCCGCAAACGAATTCCTCCTCTCAAAGCTTCCTGACAACCGCGACCGGGTGGAAAACTGCACCATCCGCGGGAAAATCGTGATGGAGAAGGGCGCCCAGGTCCACGACTCCGTAATCGAGGGCAACGTCTACATAGGCGCGGGAAGCTACGTCGGCCCCCACGCCTACATAAGGGGCACCACTTCGATTGGCAGGGATTGCGGGATTGGGGACTCCACCACGGTGAAAAACAGCATCATATTCGACCATGTCAACGCCAAGCACCTCACCTACATAGGCGATTCAATCATCGGCTCGGGCTGCAACTTCGGCGCGGCCACCCAGATCGCCAACTACCGCTTCGACGCCCTCAACATCCGCGCAATCATAAACGACGTCACCATCGATACAAAGCGCAACAAGCTTGGCGCAATCATCGGGGACAACACCAAGATGGGCGTGCTCTCCGCGGTGATGCCTGGCAAGATGATAGGCGACGGCTGCTGGGTTGATGCTGGCGTGGTGGTCAAGGAGAACATCGAGCGTGGCACCCACCTTATTCTGGAGCAGAACCTCATCAAGAAGAAAATAGGGCAGCAGGAAAAGCAAGGGTGAGGGGGGAACCGGCGCACAGATGTGCTCTAAAGGTGCAATCTTGTCAAAATACCTAATTGTCGGCATTGACCCTGGGGCAACCGTGGGGGTTGCCATGCTCGGGCTTGACGGGGGCATAGTGGCTCTTCGCTCCACCCGGGAAGGCATCGGCGACGCGGTGCGGATAATTGAAAAGTTCGGCACCCCGTCATTGGTTGCCTGCGACGCCACTCCATCTCCGCAGGGCGCGCAGAAGGCCGCCTCGCTTTTTTCCTGCCTCCTGTTTGTTCCCTCCCACAACATGCGGGAGCAGGACAAGGGATTGCTTTCCCGCGGCACGGGCGTGGCAAACGCGCACGAACGGGATGCGTACTGTGCCGCGCTTGTGGCTTGGCGCGCATACCAAAACAAGCTGCGCCAAATCGATGCGCTTGAGGACATCCCCGAAGCGCAGCGCGAGCGGCTCAAGCATCTGCTCCTCAAGGGCTACAAGCTGACCGACGCAATAATGGAGCTTGGCAAGCAACCCCCCTCTCCCCCGGCCTCCTCCGCGCCAGCCCCAGAAAATCCAGAAGGAGTTTTCCCACAATCATATCCTCCCCCTCATGCATCCTCTCCCCACAGGCACGCGGCAGGAAAACCCTTCCAATCCGCTTCTTTCTCCGGGCACGCAGGGGCAAAATCCCCCCAGTTCCCTCCCCTTCCCTCCCAGCAGCAGCTGCAGATGCGGGTGGCTTTCCTTGCAAGGGAAAACTCCAACCTGCGCATGGCATTGCAGAAGCTGGAGGGGGAACGCGACTCCCTTGCCCACAAGATCAGGCTTCTTGAGAACGGGGTGCGCTCGCAGCTTCTTTCCGACAATGAGGTCCGCAAGCTGCGCCAACAGCTGATGGCGGCCCTGCAGCGGCTTGGGAAATTTTCCAAGGGCGGGAAAAAGCCGCAGGCAAAGGCAGCATTACCCCAAAAACCCCCTCCAGCTCAAAAAAGCGCCGTTCTTCCTTCCAAACGGCCTGCTCAAAACGAGGATGCAAGGCAGCATGCCCCTGCCCAAGAGGGGCGAGCCGATTTAAATGAGGAGGCGCACAATATTGACCTTGAGAAACTTCTGGCTGAGTACAGGGGTGGGAGAAGGAAGTGAGCCGCCCAGATTTGCGCAGCAATCCGTGCTGGCTGGGACCGGCAACCAAGGTTCTCAATAGATGGCTCCTGCAAATCAGGGCTTTTTGCGCCCATGGGTGAAGAAGATGAAGACTCCGGTATGCGAAGCAGATGTCAAGGCAGGCTTCCTGTGCGCAAGTTGCAAGAAAAAGCTCTCCGAAGGCTCGCTTTCTTCATTGGACTTCGAGCTTGCGCAAATACTCTTCAAAGTGAACGAGCGCTACAACATCTCAAACGCCTCCTTTGAGCACGCCCTTGACATGGGCCGCGTGGTGCTTGTGCTTACCAAAGGGGAAGTGGGGCTGCTCATAGGGAAGCAGGGGAAAATCGTCTCCGAGCTTTCCGACGCTCTTGGCAAGAAGGTGAGGATTGCGCAGATTTCCTCCGACCCAAAAAAGACGGTGGGGGACGTGGTGCTGCCTGCCAGGCTGCTTGGCATAAACAGGGTTTTCCACGAGGGCAGGGAAGTTACCAAGATACGGCTTGCCGCCTCGGACAAGGGCATCCTCCCAATGGACATCCCCTCCGTTGAGAAGGTGCTGCACACCATCCTGGAGGGGGAAGTCAAGCTTGTTTTCGAGTAGGAAAAACCGCCGCGCCCTTCTCCAATCATCGTCATTTTTTCAAATTTCCAGCTGCGCAAGAGGCAGCATTATAATCCGTTTCGCAATTATTGGAAGAGGTGTATTATGTTTCGGACCCATTATGTGGCAGACGCCATCAAGCTTCCTGGGCAGGAGGTCTGCATAGCTGGCTGGGTGCACGAGGTGCGCGATTTGGGCAAGCTCAAGTTCGTGCAGGTGCGCGACAGGACCGGCGTGATTCAGGTGA
>CAYSQN010000132.1:0-2755 GCA_964433305.1 Microcaldota archaeon
CTCTTTTTCAAGCGAGCCAAATATCTCCTTTAGTTTTCCCTGCGGTTCCTCGAAGCGGACATCATCGCTGGATTTTTCATCCAGCATGCCGACCAGGAGGTAGTTGTCTCCGAACTTCTTTTGCAGGTAGGAAGATTTGCTTCTGATGACGGTGTAGATGCCGCCTATTTTCCTGCCTGCCTCGGAGGAGACTTCAATAAGCGCTTTGGGCGCAGAGCTTGCCATAGGGGTGGTTCGTTTCCTTGCTTATAAAACGTTTCGGAAGGGAAGAGGAAATGGATGGGTTATGGATTCTCATTCAGCCAGTTGAGCACTTCCTTATCGTGGCCCTCCGGCCTGACCTTCTCAAAAATTTTCTCTATTTTGCCGCCTTTGCCAATCACAAACGTAGTCCTTGCTATCCCCATGTATTTCTTGCCGTAATTCTCCTTTTCCACCCATACCCCGTATTTCTGCGCCACTTTTGCCCCCTCGTCAGACAACAGGATGAAGGGAAGCCCGTACTTCTCAGAGAATTTTGCGTGCGACTCTGGGTTGTCGGGCGAAATGCCTATTACAGCCGCGCCGCGCTTCTCAATCTCCCCTAACGTGCCCCGGAAGCCGCAAGCCTCGACCGTGCAGCCTGGCGTGTCGTCCTTGGGGTAGAAATAGAGAACCACTTTCTTCCGCTTGAAATCGGAAAGCTGCACGGCCTTGCCCGTGGCATCAGGCAAGGAAAAATCAGGAGCTTTTTGCCCGACAGAAACCATATGCTTCCCCATTTTTATTTTCAGGCAAGGCTTTTATCACTGCTTTTGCCAGCCTCCCGCCCAACGGGAGGAAGCTATATAAAGAAAGTGTGGTATAAATAGTACTATTAGTGGTTTTTGGTGAGCATATGCAGGCAAACAAAGGGCAACTTGCCCGGAATGCGTTTGGGATAGTTGCAGCGGCTGCATTGCTAGTTTTTTCCCCTAAAATCGCCCCGGCGCAGGGCTCAAAGGCGGATTTTGGATTGAAATCTCCAGTGCCCATAAACCCAGAGCCTGCCAAAATCGATGGACTTCCGCAAACAGGAAACGCTCGCAGACGGCCCTAACAAGCAAAAGCTGCAAACAGACAATTCAACTCCCCCTTCAGTGCAAAGCGACTGGTGGTATATGCACAAGCTTGAGGTTAACATATTCAAGTCTCCGGTGGTGATTACCGCTAATGGGGACACGATATACACTACCGAGCCTGCAACCCACCATGTGTTTCAATCGTCAATCCCAGGGGTTCCAGCTTATAATAATTGGCAGCCGCTTGAAGAGAACTTTTCAGTGGATATGCCAGGCTCGCAAATCAAATCATGCCAAATGAAGTTTTTTTGGTTCATGGCACAGCCCAACACTGCCACAATTGTTGACACCGTAATGGCAAAAGATACGGCAGCATTCTACCTCAATGACACCCTATACAAACATGCCAAAATCTTCCTCTTAAATGATATTCCGGTATTCCCTCCAGCTAAATTTGCGATGGACATGACTGCCGAATATAGTGATTCGGTTGGCGTGATCGTAAAAAGAGAGATATATGTTATTTTGTGCAGCCTTGACGAAGCTCTTTACCCTGCGGACAAATATCAAACAACTGGGGCAGCCATATTCCGCACTCAACTTTCACAGAATCAGATGGATACCGTGGCTGTATGCCTTGGTCTTGGCAACTTTGGCATAATTGATGAAAAATTGAACGCCATAGAGTATGGTGAACAGATAACCTTGGATCGGATAACTTCGGTCCCCCAAAACTCAACCGATGTGCCAAGCACGTTTTCCCTTTCCCAAAATTATCCCAACCCGTTCAACCCTGAAACCACCATACCTTTTGATATTCAAAGGGAAGGCAGAGTAACCGTGAAAATTTACAATTCTGAGGGCAAAGTAGTCAAAATACTGGTTGACCGTGACATGGTGCCTGGAAAATACGAAGTTAATTTTGATGCAAGCGAATTGGCATCTGGCACATATTACGCTCAGATGAATGTAGGTGGCAGGAGCAACTTCACGGAAACGATAAAGATTACGCTTATCAAGTAAACTCGTTTTTAGAATGGTGCTTAAGGATCCAATTGAGCTAATTTAAATAAAAAAAGAAGAGCCTGCGCAGAAAGGCAGATGCGCAGGCCAAAATCCATTCCTACTCAGTTGAGCACCATGGCCCGCAGTACCTGCTTGCAGGGTTGGGGTCGCCGCCGAAGCCCACCCATTGGTCGGTATTGCTGCTGGTGAACGGCACGTGTCCTACGTCTGCAAAGCCGTCCCTATCTATGTCAAAGATCGGGTATTCATTATCTGCAGCAATCCTTCCTGTTTTGTACTTGTTGCCCTGGCCGCGGCCGTTCACAGTAGTAAAGAACACGTTGGTGGCTGCGTCGTTCTGTATCCACGTGTGCAATGGGCTGCCTGCAGTGATGTCGTTGTGGTACAACGCATTGCCGCCAGAAAGCGAGTCAAGTAGTACCGCCGCAGAGCCAAACGTGCTGGTGATGGTGTTCTCCTTCACCGTGTTCCCGGTGCTGCCCTGCGGGCCGGATGCGATCAGCGCCACTCCATAGCCCGGAGCAAGCGAGCCTTTCACAGAAACGCGGTTGCGCTCGACAGTGCTTTGGCTGATGCCCCCAAGCAGCAGGCCTGCGCCTGTGTCAGACTGCGATGACAGCTCGTTTGCTGCGATGTTGTTGCTGTTTCCATTCTTTATGACAACCGCATCTCCAACCGAGCTGCTCACT
>CAYSQN010000133.1:0-2752 GCA_964433305.1 Microcaldota archaeon
GCCATCAGTTCGCCTAGCACGCCACAGGTGAGGGCATGGTCTATTTTTCCCTCGGACAGCCAGCTTTCCATTATGCCAAGGGAATCCTCAGGCTTTGCCCCTCCGAAAATGAAAACGCATGGGCGTGTTGGGTTTTTCAGCTTGGAGAGCGCCTCAAGCTCGCGCTGCATCACGCGCCCTGCGCAAGTTGGCTTTTTGTGGAAGCCCACAATGGAGGCCTGCGCGCGGTGCGAGGCGGAAAATGCATCCAGAACGAAGATGTCGCAGAGTGGGGAGAGCTCGCGCACGAGCGTGGCTTTTTCATTCTCTTCGATTGTCTTGTACTTTGTCTCGTCATCAAGGAAGCGGACGTTTTCCAGCAGGAGAATTTCACCGGGTTTGAGGGAGGAGATGGCGTGCTTTGCCCTCGCGCCGCAAACGTCGTCTATGAATTGGACTGGTTTCCCCACTTCAGCTCCAAGAACAAGGGCGTGCTGCGAAAGGGAGATGCAGTCGTAGTCGCCTTTCCTGCCCTGGTGCGCGAGCACCACCGTTTTTGCCCCCTTGCCGGAAAGCTCGCGGATGGTTGCAGCATGCGCGGCTATGCGCCCGGAGGGCTCTATCTTGAGGGTTTTTTCATCCACCGGGCAGTTGAGGTCAGCGCGGATGAACGCGGTTTTCCCCTTGAAGTCAAACGAGTCGAGCGTTTTCATGGAAACCCTCCTGTGCGAGTTTGCATTTGCCATGAAAGCTTTAAACGCTTTAAGCGGCAAATTTTTGCGTGGAAGGCGAAAACCGTCTTTACACCGTTCTTTCCATCGCAGGGGGGCTATCCTCCCTTGCCGCAGCAATTTTCTTCGGCTCGGCCCTTGCAGCTTGCCTCTCTGCGCTATTCTTTTTCCTTTCCCTTTCGCTTTGGAAATACGGCTACCTTATTGTGCCTTACCTTGTGAAAAACGCCGGCGTGGTGGAGATTGGGAGGAACTTCGAGATTCCCCCCACCCAGGACGTTATAGTGGGCAAGCAGGGAGGGAAATTTTTGGCAAGCGTTTTCCTTGCCGCAAGGCTTTACGAATCGTCCTCTGAAAAGAGCGAGAGGCAGCGGGGGGCGATGTCCGAAATGTTTGAGAAGGCAGTTTCATCCGCAGGCTTCCCCTTCAAGGTCTGCGCCTTAGTCTCCCAGCTGGAGCTGCACGAGCAGCTGGAGGAGATACGGGCAAAGAGAAGCATTGCGGAGAGCAGAAGGGCAAAGTTGGGGAAGAAAGATGATGCAGGGGTGCGGCTGGAGAGGGAGATTGCCATGTGGGGCAACCAGCTGGAGAAGCTTACGCAGGGCCAGAAGCCCCTTGAGGTGGTGTTTTATCTTTCCACCACCGCCTATGGCATGAGCAAGCAGGAAGCCATCTCACGCGCGCACCAGCAGGGCAAGGAGCTCTCCGTGGTGGTCGGAAGCGCGCTTTCCTGCGAGGTGGTTCCGCTCAAGGGAGAGGAGATGAAACGCTGCTTCTGGTGGGACTTTTTCGGGCCCACCGACAATGAGGACTTGCACGACCAGATGTTCTAATCATTGTTCCTGCCGCGTCGAATAATATTTCAGGAATGAGACAAAGTTGTCGAATTTCTTTTTCATCTCATCCGATGGGTAGTCCAGGTTAGTCATCTGGATGAGCTTGTCATCCATTACCGACTCGAAAAGGAGGTTGCAGTTGACGTCGTTTTTTCCATATAGGTTCGCGCCTTGGGGGAGGGCAGTGAATATTATAGCATCGCGGTAAGCCTGGAATAGCTCTTGGCTGAATCCGTATTTTACCCTGGAGCTTACGTCGTCCATATATTGGCTGTAGGCTTTTTCCATTTTCTTATATTCTAGGTCAATTTCCAAGGTCGGATAGGCGGCCAAGGTCGCTTTTTTGGCGCCTTTGGGGTCATCCTGCCAGAATTGGTCGCCTGCGCTTGAGCCTTTCTTTTCCTTCTCCTTTTTTTGAGTGGTGAGGGGCCGCACGTACCAGGTGGCGGTAACTCCATTCTCGGGAGACCCTTCAACTTCGATGGCGATGGTGGAGCCTGTGGCGAGTTTGTTTTTGTAGAGTTTTTCTATTGCCTTGCCTAGGTTCTCGCTGAACTTGTTGCCCCAGTAATTGTTGGAAGATGGCTTGAAAGTGATGTTGAACGAATAGGAATTGTTGCCTATAGAAATGATTGGGGAGGCTTCTTTTACGAGTTTTTGATTGTATGCGACTTCTGCATCAACCAGGGCTTTGAGCTGTTTGGAAAATGTTTGCTCTTCTTTGATGCGGGTTTGCTGGAAAAGGAACATGTTCTCACTCAGCTGCCCTGCGCGTAGAGGTTGCAAAGTGCGCGGTCTTCCTCGTTTGGAAGCGAGCTGCAGGCGGCTAGGTCCTTGGTCTTGCGCGCTATTTCGGAAATGCAGTTGTCGCGCAGGGCTGCGTCTGAAATCGGGGAGCATTGGCTTAGGTCTTCTGATGCGACCGCCTTGTCCCGCATGCAGCCGTCTTTTTCCCGCCCAATGGCAGCTGCGCAGCCGCTTTACTGCAACACCACCGGCTGTATTTCAGGGACTTGCTGGATTTCGGAGGCTGGAGCGTTTTGGCTTGGGGAGGAGGGGGGGTTGAATATCTGCTCCTGCTCCTGCGCGTCCGCGATCTTGAGCTTCTTTTTCACTTCTGAGTTGCCCACATAGTGGAGGCAGGTTGCCCTCTTTTCGCCGTCCTGTATGTTATAGCAATGGTATGGGTTTTCCTCCATCACTGCC
>CAYSQN010000134.1:0-2730 GCA_964433305.1 Microcaldota archaeon
TCAAAGTCACGGTTTCGGAAGGAACGGTGGCCATCGGCACCAACGTTTCCATCCTCAAGGACGGGGTGGAGCTTGCCATGCAAAAGGCTGACGCGGAAGGGAAGGCGGCATTCAGCCTCCAGGACGGCGGCTATTTCGTGCTTTTGCGCAGGGGCGGCTACCCCTTGCATGTTTCATTGGTGGAGCTCAACGGCAACTCCAGCATCAGCCTCTCCATGCGCCAGCAGATTTCCTATGCCAGCGTTTACGGGCAGCTTTCAGGGCCTCCGCCATTCTCAAATTACTCCATCACCGCTTTCTCAGGGGGAGAAGTGGTGAAGCGCGCGCAGGCAAAATCCCAGGGGCTCTATTTCATTTCGTTCCTGCCTGAAGGGCAGTATGATCTGGTGTTCGAGTCCCCTGGCTACCAGCCCTTGAGCAAGCAGGAGTTCCTCCCGTCCTCGGATTTTGTGGAAGTCAATGCGAAGCTTGTTCCCATCGCAGTTGAGCCGGAGCAGTCAGCAGGGCTTTTTGCCCCCCTCCAGGTGCAGCAGTACTCCACCATTGTCCTCTCATTGAAAAACGGCACCGCTCCGCTTTCGGGCAGGCAAATTTCGGCGAATACCCCATCCGGCGCCTTGACGCTATCCACCGATTCTTCTGGCGAAGCCAAAGTGAAGGCAGCCGAGCCTGGAACCTACGAATTCGCATTTGGAAACCTGACTGTCTCCACCAAAGTGAATGCCGCATCCCCCATTCCCGTACTGCCTCCGGCGCCCAACCAAACAGCCACTGCCCCCATTGAGGTGCCAATTGCCCCTCCGGCTGATGTTGGGGGAAGCAGCCAATGGGCCGCAGCAGGGGTTGCCATTGCCATATTTGCGCTGGCGGCTGGGATTGCCATTTTCCTCGGGCTCCAGCTTTTAAGGAGAAATAAGAAAAAGAGGAAGCTCTGAGGAGCCGCAGATGGTCGCCATGCCTTTTGAACCGCCAAAATTCATAGATTCCGCAATAGCATCCATCCGCTCCACCGTGGGGAAGGGGCACGCAATCATAGGCGTTTCTGGAGGCGTGGACTCCGCGGTTGCCGCGGTGCTGTGCTCACGCGCCCTTGGCAAGAGCATACACTGCGTTTTTGTGGACACAGGCCTCATGCGAAAGAATGAGGCTGCTCTGGTGAAGGCGGCGCTTGGCAAGGCCGGCGTTGGGCTTTGCGTGGTGGATGCAAGCCAGAAATTTTTTCCTGCCCTCAGGGGGGTGAAGGACCCTGAGCGGAAGCGGAAAATAATAGGCAGGCTCTTCGTGCGCATTTTTGAGGCCGAGGCAAAAAAATTCAACTCCAAGTTCCTGGTGCAAGGGACCATCGCCCCGGACTGGATAGAGTCCGGCGGGGGCAGCCGCAAGACCATCAAGTCCCATCACAACGTCGGTGGGCTTCCCAGGAAGATGGGCATGGAGCTTTGCGAGCCATTGCGCGACTTGTACAAGCACGAAGTGAGGCTGGTGGCCCGCGCGCTTGGGCTGCCATCTGAGATTTCCGACAGGCAGCCTTTCCCCGGCCCCGGGCTTGCCGTGCGCATAGTCGGGGAAATAACCCCCAAAAATGCCGCCATAGTGCGCGAGGCTTGCGCCATAGTGGAGGAAGAACTGGAGGCGGCTGCAAAAAAGGGCAAGATAGAGCTTCCCTGGCAATACTTCGCAGCGCTGCTTCCCTCAAAGACAGTGGGGGTGCGCGGGGATGAGCGGGCGTACCAATACACCCTCGTGGTCCGCTCAGTCCGCTCGCTTGACGGCATGACTGCCAATTTCTCGCACCTCCCTCCGGAGTTATTGCAGGCAATTTCCACCAGGATAACAAACGAAATACATTCGGTGGGCCGAGTGCTTTACGACATCACCAACAAGCCGCCTGCCACGGTTGAGCTTGAGTAAGTTTATTATCCTGAAGAGGCGTATTCTTCCATGGCAATACTGATTGTGGACATGGGAAGCCAATATACTCACGTCATCTGGCGCACGGTGCGCGACTTGGGGGCAGAGGCGAAAATAGTGCAGAAAGATGTGCCCTCCAAAGAACTCTCATCGGCCAACGCAGTAATCCTCTCAGGCGGCCCCTCTTCAGTCACTCGCGACCCCTTCCACTCCCTTCCGGCATTCATCAAGTCCTCCTCCATTCCCATCCTCGGCATCTGCCTGGGCCACCAGCTGGTGGCGCACACGCTTGGCGGAAAGGTGGTGAAGGGAAAAAGCGCGGAGTATGGCATTTCAAAAATAGAGGTGGACAGGCAAGGCGTTATCTTGAAAGGCATGCCCAGCACTTTCAACGCATGGGTTTCCCACTTCGACGAGGTGGAGAAGATGCCTGAAGGGTTCGTTTCCCTTGCCCACTCAGAGACTTGCAAGGTGGAAGTGATGGAAAACGCCACGAGAAAAATATTCTGCACCCAATTCCACCCAGAAGTGTGGCACACCGAGCATGGAGAGACTATCATAAAGAATTTCCTTTCGCAGCTGTAGTCCTATCCTCCACCATCAAAAGCAATTCTTCTACTTATTCCTCTGAGGGGATAGGCGGCCCTGTTTGGCCTGCGGGCCAAAAGTCCGCCATCCTAATATTCCTTCTGTTTCTTATCTCCCATGCGGGGATGGCGGAGCCCGGTTAACGCGCCAGTCGTGCAAATGCACGGGCGAAACTCAAGATCCACAGTGGTGGGTGTGTTATCTGGTGACTTAGGTCATCGGGGGTTCGAA
>CAYSQN010000135.1:0-2715 GCA_964433305.1 Microcaldota archaeon
ACAAGTGACAATCGCATTTGCGGTTGGCGCGGTGGCGTCCGGAGCAGCAGGCTATTTCGGCATGTATATCGCCGTTCGCTCCAACGCCCGCGCAGCGCACGCATCGCTAACTTCCATGCAGTCCGCGCTTGACGTCCCATTCCAGGCCGGGGTGGTCAACGGGGCGCTGGTCTCAGGCATCGGCCTTCTTGGGGTGGCTGCGGTGTTCACCGGAGTCTACTTTTCATCCGGCGCCAACCAGTATGCCATCGGGGAGGCGGGCAAGGCGCTCATAGGCTTCGGTTTCGGGGCAAACCTTCTCGCCCTTTTCATGAGGGTTGGCGGAGGCATCTATACCAAGGCGGCGGATGTGGGGGCGGACCTGGTCGGAAAAATTGAAAACAGCATCCCTGAAGACGACCCGCGCAACCCGGCCACCATCGCTGACAACGTGGGCGACAACGTCGGCGACTGCGCCGGGATGGGCGCGGACGTTTTCGAATCATACACAGTCACCATAATCGCAGCCATGGTGCTTGGGGCAGTGGCTTTCGGCTTCGCAGGCGCGCTCTTCCCGCTTCTGGTGGCTGGGGGGGCGGCGGTGCTGGGGCTGGCATCTGCGTACACCGTGCGCCTGAGGAGGGAGAATGAATATCCGTTTGACGCAATGAAGCGGGGGTTCAACCTCTCCACAATTTTGCAGGCAATCCTATTTTTGCCCCTTTCAATTTTCATACTGGGAGACATCCGCGCATTCTACGCATTGGTGGTGGGGCTGGCTGCCACCCACATCATCTTGCGCATGACCGAATACTATACATCTACCAAGGCTGCCCCTGTGCGGGAAATTGCCGAGGCTGCAAAGTCCGGGGCAGGGACCAACCTCATCGCCGGGCTTGGCGTGGGCATGGAATCCGCTGTTGCTGGAATATTAGTGGTGGCGGCTGCAATATTCGTAGGCTACTTTGGCGTGGGGCTTGGGTATTTTGGAGTCGCACTTGTTGGGCTAGGCATGCTTGCCACCACTGCGATGATAATGGCTATGGACACCTTCGGCCCAATCTCCGACAACGCAAACGGAATCGGGGAAATGTCCGGGCTTGACAAGAAAGGGAGGAAGAGGATGGATGTGCTCGACTCGGTTGGGAACACCACCAAGGCAGTCACCAAGGGATTTGCCATTTCCTCTGCGGCAATCGCGGCAGTGGCTCTGTTCTCCACGTTTTTCGAGTCCACGGGCCTCTCATCCATAAACATCGCCATGCCTGCGGTGTTCATCGGGCTTCTCATAGGCGGCGCAGTGCCGTTCATCTTCTCAGCATTGACCATGAAAGCAGTCGGCAGGGCGGCTCACCTTGTGGTGGAAGAGGTGCGCAGGCAATTCAAGGACCCTCGCATAATGAAGGGCGCGAAAGACCCGGACTACGCGGCGTGCGTGGACATCTCCACCAAGGCAGCAATAGGCTCTCTAATGGCTCCCGCAGCAATAGTGATACTGACCCCAATCCTCCTTGGCCTTACGCTAGGTCTTGAGGCATTGGGTGGCTTCCTGGCTGGGGCAATACTGGTTTCGCAGCTGATGGCGATTTTCATGTCCAACGCTGGAGGCGCCTGGGACAACGCCAAGAAGTACATAGAAGAGGGGCACTTTGGGGGCAAGGGCAGCGAGGCCCACAAGGCAGCAGTGGTGGGCGACACGGTAGGCGACCCGTTCAAGGACACCTCCGGGCCCGCGCTCAACCCCATGATAAAGGTGCTCAACATCGTTTCGCTTCTTGTGGCTGCAGTAGTGGCAGGCAAGCAAATAGGCGCGATTTGAAGGGGGCAACTTAATTTTTCTTTTTTCTCAACCCATTAATTTTAAGAAGAAAAAAAATCTGGTCGCAAAAAACAACACATATAAAAACTGCAGGCAACGCAGGGCAGTCCTGCTATTCCCTCAACCTTTTTTGCACCGCCTCGCCCTCGAGTTCCCACTTGGCATTGGAGGCAATCCATTTCGCAGAAGGGGAGTCAATCGCAGCAATTTGAGCACAAACTTCAAGCGCGCGCTTGTTCAGCGACAGGCTCCTCTTTCCAATCTGGCGCAGCGCCCAATTTATCGCCTTTTTGACATAATTCCTCTCATCCCCAGCCTCGCGCACCATGGGAGGGAAGAACTTCTCAAAAGACTCCCTGCCTGCCCTCTTGTCATGCACTGCCAATGTCGCCATGAGCACAAAGCCAGCCCGTTTCACATACTCCTCCGGCCTCCTGCTCCACTCCATTGCCTTGCGATGGGCAAAGTCCGTCCTGTCAAACAAATTCCCGCACACCTGGTCACACACATCCCACGAGTCGAACTGCGATACCCATTCCTCCATCTGCCTTTCGGTGACCTTGAGCGGATCTCCAACATATGCCGCCAAAATCCTCGCCTCATGTATGCCGCTTCTCCAAAGATGAACCGACATGTCGTGGTGGGGGCCTATGTTGCGCGCAAGCTTGCGCAGCACTGGAATAGGCACTCCTAGCATGTTTTTTCCGGAAATGCCAAACTTCTTCATCCCCTCGACGTTCTTTGGGTTGGCTTTTTTCTTCAGGTGTATAAGTATGTCCGCGGCTTTCATATGTTTTGGATTGAATGAAAAAGCTATTAACCACCCTTCCTCGCGCGCCTCCAGGTTCCCGCCGCGCATCTCCCTATGAAAAGCTATAAAAGCCGAACACAGCACATAAGAGGCATGGCGCCAGAAG
>CAYSQN010000136.1:0-2690 GCA_964433305.1 Microcaldota archaeon
ACGGTCATCGGTCTTACATTCGACAGCATCAGATACACCGAGTTTTCAGGCAACACGGTTGCCAGCTCCCTTGGAGAAGCGGCCGTGCTCAGGAACGGAGCCAACAACAACTTCGAAGGCAACGAACTGACTTCGCAAGCCGACACTGGGGCAGGGTTGCTGCTCCAGGGAATACGCACCAGCAGCATCGAGGGCAACACCGTTGTGGTGAAAGGCGCCCTGGCTCCTGGATATGGCATGGCGCTGACTAGCTCAGGGTCACAGGGCAGCACCGGGAACACGGTGAAGGAGAACACCATCACCAGCACGTTTGGCTCTGCGGCGGTCCTGCTAGATGCGCTTTCCGGCGGCAACGCAGTGTACCACAACGACATCACCTCGGGCAATGCGCTGCACACCTGGATTTACAACTCCGCAGCCACCAACGTGTTCTTCACTACTGTGAACGGCCATGGGCAGGGAAACAAGTACACCACAGGCACGCTTGCGGCTGACGACGAATACATGATATTCGACGGGAACGCAGACGGCTATGCGGATGTTGGGCACGTGCCATTCACCAGCAGCAACACCAACCAGTGGAGAGGGGTGGGCGGCGACCCCAACCCTGCAAGCAGGTATGCCACTCAGAACTGAGCAGCTCAGTGGTTTGGGCGCCTGTGCAGCCTCTCACGGCTGCGCAGGCGTTATTTTTCTCTTTTTTTTGTTTCTTTTTCGGCTTTAAGCGCTAGCTATGCTAGACAAAGCATATCCTTCAGCAAAACCAAGGCATCACTTTACGAGCAGCATCTTTTTTGTTTCAGTGGATTCTCCTGCAGTTATTCTGTAGAAATAGGCTCCGGCTGCAAGATTGCTCGCGTCGAACTCAATTTTGTAGGTTCCAGGCTGCTGGAACTCATTGACTAGCGTCCCGACTTTCTGGCCCTCAACATTGAACAACTCCAAAAGCACAAGCTCATTCTTGGTCAATGCATAAGTAAAGGTAGTCTTGGGGTTAAACGGGTTTGGGTAGTTTTGGGAAAGGGAAAAAGTTCTTGGCACAACTGTTGGCGCATTGATGCCACCAGTAATCATGTCCACCAGCAAGCCTCCCTGAACAGGCTCTCTTTGGCTGTTATAACCGCCAACCGTCCACCCAAACAGGCTCGAATCCGAAATATTGGTAAAGTATAATCCGGTGGTGTTATACCTGTCTGAGAGGAACACGATGTCCGATTGGGTGAATCGAATCCACGTTATGTGCGAAGGCCCTCTTTCTTTGACAACCTTTCCTTTAGCGTCCTCGTCCCATGAAATTATTACTATGCACCCATTTTGGGCAGTTGCCCCAGAATAAAAATTGGAATCAATCACAACTTTGCTCCGGCTCGTGTCCTGCCAATGGCTATCTCCTGTTAGAGCAGAGGCAGTATCCCGCACTGAGGAAACCGGGATATAATAACTAGGGATGGTGTACCTCATCCACATGCAAGTGATTGTTTTCACCATCTTGACATTCGGATATTGCGGAAGGTTAACCATTACACTGTCTGCAGTATGCCTGAAAACCTGCTGGCCATTGCTAAAAGCAAGAATGGTGTCTGGAGAAGGGCAGGAAAAGGTAGTGTCGCCTCCATTCACCTGGCCTGTAATCTTGGAAAGGTATATGTATCCGCGCAAAGGGCGCCACTGCAAGTATGCCGTATCGCTTTGCTGATTGATTGGACTGTTTCTAAAAATTGCCTTTTTGTCAAAAGCTGAGGACTTTGGCACGGCATGTGTGATGGCATTGGGGGATTTCACGGCTGGCTCGAACTTGGGCATTTGGTTTGCCCAGGTATTTTTAGGGAAAAAACTAAGCAGTGAAACTGCCGCAGCCACTCCAAATACCTTAAGCGCAGCGCTGCCTTTCTTTGCCTGCATATGCTCACCAAAAACCACTAATGGTACTATTTATACCACACTTTCTTTATATAGCTTCCGACTCATCTGTTCAGATGCAGCGACTCCATAAATTATACAAGTCGCCTGCAATTGAATCAGCAGGCGCATTGCAAACGCATCCATTGCTGCTGAAAACAACGGGCAGCTGCCTCCCGCATGTTATCGTTTGTGTTATAAACATTTTGGTACAGTAAATCACACTGTGGGAGATGGCAGAGAGAATGCACTCCAAGTACTCGTTCTGCCAGCCTGCCGTGGATTGCTGCAAAAAATCGACTCTCCGGCGTGCGTGCCGGCTTCTGCTTTTCGGATGAGCGAATTGAATACTTTAGGGAGGGATTTGAATGGCAATATTTGAAAAAATAGGACTGGTCGCATTTTTGGTCGCAGTGTGCCTGGCTGGCGCGGCGTTTGCCGAAAGCATTGACCTTGAAACGTTTGTTAAAGAAAAACGCGGCGCTGCTGAAAAATCCAAATCAGTGATGGACGATCAAATCGCTTACTTGGAAGACATAGTTCAGCAGCTGAATCTGCCGCACCACACAGCCAATCCAAAAACACAAAGCATCGTTGTTCCAATCTCCTCCTGCCAACCACTCAACACACCAGGGGCAACGTATGTGCTTACCTCCGATGTCACGGCAACGTCCATTTCATGCTTCCCTATCGGTGCAGACCGGGTTACGCTGGATTGCAACGGCCACAGCGTCAATGCAGGCCTGATTGGGGGAATAGGGTCAGCCACCTCAAGCGCATTCACCACTGTG
>CAYSQN010000137.1:0-2676 GCA_964433305.1 Microcaldota archaeon
AACGCGGCCCCTCCCTCCTTCCAAATCCGGCTCCCACACACAGCAGCACCTCCATCCAGGCGCATCTCCCACTTCATCCAAATCCGGCTCTGCAACACCCTTCTCAAAGCTTCACTCGCTTTACCTCGGGCTGCCATCCTTGCCATATTTTGACCGGCAGTCAACCGCCCTTCTCCTTTTCTGCTTTGCAGCCTACTCCATATTTGTTGCAACAATATACCTCCAAACTCCCCCTCCGCAAATAACCTACTCGATATCCGAGCCTGTGTTAACCCCAACTGCGCGCCTCTCCATGCAAAGCGCAGAGCGGTACTCCTACAAGATAACCTCACAGGATGGGGAGTCCCTTTCCGTCTCCTACCGCATCGTTCCCCCTACTTCCTGCCAAGGGGTGAATATCGAGGAGGAATCAACCCGCATAAGGCACTGCTTTTCGCGCGAAGGCAAGCTTCTTTCAGCCCACCAGGACTCCAATTTTTCCCATGGCAACAGCTCGATAGTGCTTTTTTCCCCATGGATGCTTGCCCTTTCGGACAGCTCGGATTGGAGGGTGGAGGGGGTGGCAAGCTCGTCTGGCATAAACGTCTCCATGGCCTCCACCATAAGGGCAGTTGGCAGCTACATGGTGGCGGGAAGGAGCGCATACGCGGTCGAAATGACCTACCCCGCATCCGATGGCGCGCGGATGTATATTGACAAGGAAACGCGCGTGCTTCTGCTTTCCCGCGAGCAGGGGGTGATAGTGCAGCTGGTTTCCGCACCCTTCCCGCTGGACTGGAACGGGACTGCAGCCTCCATTTCAAGCGGCTAGAAAGCTTTTTTTGGCGCGGGCAAACCAAAACAGCCGAATTCCAAAATCAGGATGACGGGCAGCCAAAGAAAGCAGCAGCTTACTTTTTCTCCATGCACGCCTTCACAAAAGCCATGAAAAGCGGCGCAGGCCTCTCCAGGCGGCTTTTGAGCTCGGGATGCGCCTGGGTTCCAATCCCAAATGAATCAGGCCACTCAACCATCTCAACAATATTGCCATCAGGAGACTTGCCGCAAATTACCAGGCCTGCCTTCTCCAGCCTCTCCACATAATCATTGTTCACTTCGTAGCGGTGGCGGTGCCTCTCAGAAATTTTCTCGGCGCTATACGCCTTGTGTGCAACTGTCCCCTTGGCAAGGACGCACTCCCACGAGCCCAGCCTCATGGTGGCCCCCTTTTCTGAAATCCCACGCTGCTCGGGCAAAAAGTCAATCACAGGGTGGGGAGTATCGGAATCTATTTCCGTGGAATTCGCCTTGTCGAGCTTTGCAACGTTTCTCGCCCACTCAACAACAGCCATTTGCATCCCGTAGCACAAGCCAAGATAGGGCAGCTTGTTTTCACGGGCATGCCTTATGCAGCTAATTTTCCCCTCAGTGCCCCGGCTTCCGAACCCGCCAGGCACAATCATCCCGTCGCAGCCGGAAAGGGCGTCTTTCACGCTTGATTTCCCATCCTCAATATCCGAGGTCTCCACCCATTTCACCCTTATCCTTGCCGAGTGGTGCGCGCCTGCGTGCACGAGCGCTTCCTTCACGCTCACATACGCGTCCTTGACTGCGGTATATTTGCCGGTGATGGCGATGGTGATGTCATGCTTGGGGCTGCGTATCTTCTCAGCCAGCGCCTTCCACTCGTGCCCATTCTCATCCTTGGCATCGATTTTCAGCTCGTCTAGCACCAGCTGCGCAAGATCCTGCTTTTCGAGCACCTGCGGCAGCTCGTAAATGCTTCCAATCTCAGGGTCGTCAATCACGTTTGAGGGGGGCACATTGCAGAACATCGAAACCTTTTCCTTGGCCTCCCTCGAAAGCGGCTCGTCTTGCCTGCAGACTATTATCCCAGGGTGAATTCCAAGGGACTGGATAAGGCGATTGGCGTGCTGGGTGGGCTTGGTTTTGGGTTCTCCTTCGGAGAGCGAAGGGACGTATGTCAATTGGATAAACAGTACCTTCTCCTCTGCGGCAAACTGCCTCATGGCCTCAAGGAAGTAGCCGTTCTCCAGGTCTCCCACCGTGCCGCCCACCTCTACAATCACAACGTCGGCGTCCTGCTCCTCCCCGGTCTTCCTCACCCATGCCTTAATCTCATCAGTGAGGTGCGGCACAATCTGCACGTCTCTCCCAAGGAAGCCGCCCTTCCTCTCCTTCTCAATGATGTTGCGGAAAAGCTTCCCTCCGGTGATGCTGTTGGCGGAAGAGAGGTCCACATTCAAAAATCTCTCATAGGTGCCAAAATCCATGTCGCACTCGGTCCCGTCGTCAAGCACGAACACCTCCCCATGCCTGAATGGATTCATGGTGCCGCAGTCCACATTCAAGTAGCCATCGAATTTTATGGGCGAAACCCTCAGCCCCCTGCACTGCAGCAGCTTCCCAAGAGAAGAAGTCAGTATCCCCTTTCCAAGCCCGCTCATAAGCGAGCCTAGCACTACAATGTATTTTCTCTGCTTCAGTCGCATACGGGAAAAAGCAACCGCATCAATGCTTATATATGTGATTTTTCACCTCGAACTCAATTCCACGGCGTATTCCATCCGTATTTTCTCGCAGCAAATTCCAAGCGGCAACAGCTCAAGCGCGGGGCAGCAAAACCTTCTTAATCCCTTGCCTCCACACCAATACACAACGATATCTTGGCTTATT
>CAYSQN010000138.1:0-2671 GCA_964433305.1 Microcaldota archaeon
TAAAAACAGAAAAAAAGAAGCAGCCTGCCTTCTTCTACTGCGACTCTTCCTTCACGCGCCCGACCTGCCGCTGCCTTTCAAGCTGCACGGTCTGGCCGGCGCGGGCGAGGTCCTTGGGGAAGTGCCTTCCCCGCATGAGGAAGTTGCGCTCGTATGTCTTGGCCTCGAACTTGGAGGCGATGATGTCAGATGCGCCCTCCACGTCGAACTCCTTGCACGAGAATATGTCCACGCTTGCGTATCCCTTCTCCGGGAAAGTATGTATGCTGATATGCGACTCGGCAATCAGCACGATTCCTGAGACTCCCCAGTCCTCGGGCTTGAGCCCCGAATACGAGAACGTATAAGGCGGCATGATTTTCGTCATGCTCACAAGCGAGGGCAGTTCATCCAAAAAACTATAAACAAAGTTTACATCCTTAAGCTTCTTCTTATTGCACCCATACATGTCCATGGTCAGATGCGGTCCAAACATTTCTCTGTCCTCCCACTCTCCCGTTAAGAGGTTTTTTCCTCCGATAGGAGAAGATGCAATGATTATATTATCGGCATATATAAATGTTTCGTTTTTCCAACAAAAAAACAACCTTATTATCGCTTTTAGCTTAAAAAGAGGTCTCATTAGTCTTTTCTTTCAAAAAAAGAGGCTTAATAACATTTTTTTACCATTTAAATCGCTTAATATCGTTTTTTAATCAATTAAGCCACTATTTCCTCGATTTTAATCAATTCGAAGCTCTAATGCCTCAAATTATCCAATTCAGAGCCCTTATAACTGATTTGCTTTTGCTATCGACGTCCGCTGAAAATGTCTCATTTGGAGCATAATGCACCAAGCCCAATCCCTGCGTTTCTCCATGCAAATCCCCCGGGCGCATACGAATATATACCCTCAAACCCCCTCCTTGCCCATGGCAAACTGTGTCCGCTGCGGCCGCACTCTGGAGGAATTCGACGTCGGAGGAGACATGGTGTGCGACAGCTGCGAGGCGACCGGGCATGGCGCAGGGGGCGCCCAAGACGTGCCCTGCCAGCGCTGCGGAATGTACCTGCCAAGCCACGAGCTTCAGATGTGGAACTCCCGCCTTTACTGCGCTTACTGCATAATGGATGTGAAAGACGAGGAGAAAATGGCAAAGGCGCACTCGTCGCCGACTCAGGAACGGGAAGGCATGCCCCAGGAGGGCAGGATGGGCTCCGGCACCTGCGAGCGATGCGGAAGGCAATCGGAATTCCTTTACTCTGCGGGCGGAAGGCGGCTCTGCCAGCACTGCTACTCCGACGGGGAGAGCGAGCCCTCCAATCCGGGGGGCATCTCCCAAATAGCAGTGTTCATAAAATCAATATTCGGGAAAAAAGAGCCCGCAAAAATCCTGTCCATGCAGCCATTGGGCCTGCAGCCAGAAAAGCGCAATGCCAACCCCCAAAAAGCAAGTTCCCCTCCAGCCACACAAGAAAAACAACAGCACTTCGACATCCAAAGCCGCTCTCTTGTGGAAAAAGAGACCGGCATGGGGGCCCAAATTCCGATTGCCGAGAGGGCAAAGGAGGACAAAAAGCCAAGCCCAAAGGTGAAGAAGGATTTTTTCAGGCTCCATCCGGCTTCCCCGAAGAAAAAATGAGCGAATGAAAAGGCAGCTCTTATCGCGCAATATTTTCGAAGCCTCAGTTGAGCCCCTTGATTGTCCCTGAAGTAGAAAGCGGCATCATCCTTGCCTCCTCTTTCTCTGCAAATGACAGGCAGGCCATGCAGAAAATCATTTCCTGCACACATCCGCGCTCGCAGCGCACCACTCCCCTGCCTTCGGATTCGCCGTATTTCACAAGCTTGAATGCAAGCGAGGAAACCCCAAGCTCGCCGAACATGGAAAGCACATGCTCATGGATTATAGACTTCGCCCTGCCCGCTGATGGGTGCGCGCCACCAACCAGAAGCTCAAATGAAACGTATCTCTGCTTGAACCTTTCCGTGGGCTTCATATCTGCACCGCCTTGGCAAGGATTTTCTGCGAGTGCTTCATTTCCTCGCCTCCCAGGCCTGCCACCGCCATGAACGCCTCAAGCTCCTTATCCGTCCTAAGCTGGATGCTTTTCGAAGCAAGGGTGGCAAACACGAAACCGCATCCCATCCTCCTGCAGGCCCCAATGGCAAGCCTCATCTTGGAAATAGTGATGGCCCGCCTGAATCCTTTTTCACAAAGCAGGTCCGCAAAGGCAAACACCGCCGCCCCCCCCGCCCTGGCAATCTCCTTGTAAGCCCCGTCGTCCAGGTCATAGCTTTTGCAGTAAAGGAGCACGCCATTTTTCCGGCAATCCTGCCTGGCAGTGGAGCAATTCTGGTGGGGCCTGAAGGCTTTGAGCTCGCCTGCAAAAACGGTTTGTACGCCCTGCGCAGTGCCCAACCCCGGTGCAAGCACAATATCGTGCATCCAACTACCTTAGTGGCGCAGTTATTGCGTCGTGGCTTTTCGCCCCAGCTTTCCTGCGGAGGTCAGCCCCCTGAATGCCCTTCCGCGCGGCGCCCCTGGAAGGAGGCTGCGCTCTACTAGTATGATTTCGTAGAATTTCTTCACTCCGTCCTCTCCCACCCAGTAGGAGTTGAGCACTTCAAGGTTGGCAAAAACACGGGCTGCCTTCTCCTCGGCCATTCTCTGCAGGGATTTTCCTGGAG
>CAYSQN010000139.1:0-2638 GCA_964433305.1 Microcaldota archaeon
CGCTCACGGTGCCTTTGGCGGCGATGCCGCGGCGCGTGCGGGGGCGTTTCGGCGGCTGGGGCATGGGGCGGCTTCTCTCAGTATTTAATATCTATTATCCGAACGCAATATCATGGCAGGCTTCGAGTCCTCCATTTCCGCACTTGGGCTTCTGATAATAGTGGGCGTTGCAAGCCGCGCTTTCCTGCGCAAAACCGGCTTTTCTGATGTGTTCCTGCTCCTTCTTTTCGGCACAGCAGCCGGTGCGTTCCTCCCAATCGGCTTTGTGGGCGCGCTATCCGGCCTGGCAGTGCCTTTCGCGGCAATCACGCTGCTGATGATAATACTTGACGAGGGCCTCAATCTCTCATTGGACCGCCTCCGCCGCCATGTCCACAAAGCGCTGCTCTTCGGCATGGTGTCCTTCGCCCTTGCGTTTGCGGCGATTTTCTCCGTCTCATTTTTCATTGCGGGGCAGGGGTGGTTCATCTCCCTAATAATTGCAGCGCTTTTCTCAAGCGTGGCCCCAGAGCTCCTCTCGGGCTTCCTTGCCGCGCTAGGCGCCTCCAAGGAAAGCGCCGCGCTAGGGGAACTGGAATCCATCTTCTCCGACTCCCTCTCAGTAATGCTCACCCTCATCATTGTGGGCGCCTACCTGGGGGGCCAGCACAGCCTCGAGCCAATCCCGATGCAAATCATATTCTCCGTGCTTTCCTCAGTCGCGCTTGGGGCGGTGTTTGCAACCACCTGGAGGGCCTGGATTTCCAAATACGAGCATGAGAACCAGCACCTCCTGATAATAGGAATCGCGGCAATACTTTATGCCGCAGCCTCGCTTCTTGGGGCTGACAGCGTCATTGCGGTATTCACCTTCGCCTTCTTCCTTGGCAACCTGTCCCACCCCATGATTCTTGAGATGCGCCGCTTCCAGTCCGAGCTCTCATTCTTTTTGCGCACCTTCTTTTTCATCTACCTCGGAATGATGCTTTTCCACTCCCCAAAGCCATTCGAGGTGGCAATTTTTGCAGGGGCGATTTCAACAGTCATCGCCTTCAGCCGCATGCTTTCTGGGAAATTGGGCGGAATGCTTGAGCCATCTGCCAAGGAACGGCATCTGCTTGAGCTTGTTTCCTGCAGGGGGCTTTCCGCGGCGGTTCTCTCTGTCGTGGTTTACGATGAGCTTCTGGCGGCAGGCGCCCCCATCGGGCTCGACCTTCCGCTGCTTGCGCTCTTCGTGATATTTTTCACCAACCTGATTTCAGCCGCCCTCCTTCTCAAAAAAGGCAGGCTCAAAAAACCAGATCCATCTTCCCCCTCTCTTGGGGCATTGGCCAGGGGGGGCTTGGATTCACTTTAAAAAAAGCCAAATGCAGCCATGCAGCTTCCCCCCAGCAATTCCTCCTGCTGCCCAGCAACAAACGAATGCAACTGCGCACATAGCTCACATTCAAACCCTGTAAGCCTGAAGGTGCGGCACCTTGCCTATCCTTATGGCGCTTCTGACATCTATCCCGGCTTTTTTGGCGGCTGCAAGGGACTTTTCCCCAACCAGGTTCAGGTTTTGCGCCCCCGCAAGCTCGCCAACTGCGGTTTCCTCAGGCACATCCTCTCCCATGTAAAAGGAGGCATAAGCTGCCAAATCCAAAAAACGCACGCCATCGGAGAGCTTCTTTCCCAACAGCTCGGAGTCGCACACCGCCACCACCTTCCCGGTCGGCGATTGGTGAACTTTCAGGTACATACTCTCCCATTCCGATTGAAAAGATAATAAATGCGCAAGCAAAAACCATCAACATGCGCAACCCATCCTCCCTTCCCGCCGCCATCATCCTCATCATTCTTTTCGCGGGCTGCGCGTCCCTCCAACGCCCCGGCCAGCCACCCCTCCCGGCCAATTCCCCTCTCCAAACACCCAACCCTTCATTGCCCACCGTTCCTCTCCAAGAATCAAATTCACCCTCTTCCTCTTCTCAGATAGCTGGCAACCAAGCAATCTCGGTCCCATTCTCCCCACTCTCCTACACTGCAACCTATGTGGTGAGTGAAGAGGGAGGCGACACCCAAAAGACCGTTTGGCGGATGGCAAACAGCATGAAAATCCGTTTTGGCTCCCAAGGCGCTGGCGTGGAAATTTACCTCCTGGGCGACAAGGCATATTCCTGCCCATCGCTGCCCAAAGTCGATTCGTGCTTTGACATCACCCCCCAGATGGCAGGCGCGAAGTTAGGCGAGCTTTTCCCCTCCCCTCCTAAAAACTATGCGGGAAAAATAGAAACAGTGGACATCGGGGGGGCCGCGGGGAACTGCTACTTTCTGCCATACTCCGGGCTGGGAGGGCGGAAAACCTGCTTCACCGACAATGGCATACTGGCCTATGACGAATACAACGTGACCAAGGGCAGCAAGCACATCGAATACCTCTCCGAATTGTCCTATGAAGTCGCCCCGGCGGAGTTCCTCCTGCCCGCAAGAGCAAAAATCCCTCCCAAATAATTTCGTTGCATCGGTTCCTCAGTCCCTTCCTATCAACGTGTATCTTCTACTCCAGATGCACCCCTTCCTCACCTGCGCAGCCTTTCTTCTCCAGGAGCGGTTCCAAGAGCAGCAATAGCCAGACTGCTTTAACCCTTTGCAGGATGGTATTTTTGTATGCTGGGCG
>CAYSQN010000140.1:0-2566 GCA_964433305.1 Microcaldota archaeon
CTTTTTCTTGACGCCATGCACCCTGATTTTAGCGTTGAATATCTTGTGCTTGCAGTGCTCGGACCATGTTTGCGCGAGGCACTCAAGCTCGGCGTCTGTTGGGCTGGGAGGGAGCCCGAGCCTCTTGCGGACCGCAGATGTGTCCGGGTCCAGGTAGTAGGCGCGTATTTTTTTCAGCTCTTGGAGGGAAAGGGAAAGGATGCGCTTGCTTGAGAGCTGCTCAAGGGCGCGGTCAGGCAATGCCAGGCTTATTTCGCCCACCATCCCACCGCCCGCCACCTCCACTTTTGGCGGGTGCGCGCCAAACCCTCCTTCCCCGAATTCCTTGCATGGTTTTACCGAAATGGAGTGGATAAGTTCGTTTGCCAGCATGCCATATGCCGCCTTGTGCGCGTCTTTTTCCTGCACCCCGGAAAGGAAGTAGTGCGTGGAGGAAAAGACATGCCCCTTGATTTTCCTCCGGAGGAAATCCTCTATTGCCTCCTTTGCGGCATCGCCAGAGTTGTCCTTTACCCCCGGAAGGAAGGAGACGCAGATGGCAAAATCAAATGGCTGCGGGGGGATGAGGGGCTTGTTGATGGAAAACGTTTCGGTGATGGGGTCGGCAAGGAGGGAGGATGCCAGCTGCTGCAGTTCGGATTCCGGCAGCTCCTCATCTATTATGTATGCCTTGACGGTCTGCACCGCCTTTAGCGCCTTCATGCCAAGAGAGGAGGAAATCGCCTGCTGCAGCAATTGCCCTGAAGAGTCGTATGCTCCCTCGCGTGCGCCCACTTCTACCCTACAGGCCATGCTCCCACGTGGGTTAGTTCTCGGGGAGAATTTAAGAAGTTGAGCGGAATTTTCTTCTTCTTTTCCCACTTGCTAAAACATGAATTGGAAATCCGCGAGGTTTGGAAAGGGCGGACACAAGGCATTCATTGCTTGCTTTTTGAGGGAGTTTGAACGCGCCTTGCCAGGGGAAATGCATTGGATGCGCCTGGGAGTGGTTTTGCGGAAATTTTGCCTTAGCGCACATGCGTGCTGGGAGTTTGGAAAAGGGATTTGCACGCCTTGCGTTTCTGGCTAGGCGAAAAGGTCTTCGCACGCCTTCTTTTCATAATCAGTGATTATGGGTTCGCAAAGGGAGTGGTCGTATGCCTTGGTGGCGGCGATGCGCAGGCACTTGTCCTTCCATTCCTGGGAAGACACTTGCGCGCAGTCCGTGGAGAGCGGCCCTTCCGGAATGAACATCCCCTTCCCGTAGCAGTCGTTCCGCTGGGCTTCGTTTGTGAGGGGGTTGCAAAGAGAGGGCATCCTGTTTTTTGTCGAGGCAAAGTAGTAGCATCCAACCCTGTTTATGGAACTGCTTATTTTTGCGCATGCGGTAGTATTGGCGGTCTCAAGCGAAAAGCTGGCGTAGCACAAGTCGCGGCTGTCTTCAGGAGAAGCCTTCTTGCAGATGCCATCGTCCTTTTGCGAGATTGCAAAACTGGTGTAGCAGTCGTTGCGGTAGGTGCTGCCAAGCGTTGCCAGGCTGCAGGAGGAAAGGTCGCCAAGGGCGATTGATGCCTTCTGCAGGCACAGGTCCTGAACCGAGGCAAGAGCCGATTGCTTGCACTCGTTGGGGTTTGCGCGCACTATTGCCACGCAGGCGAACCTGTCAGCCTCGCCTTTGATTGGAATGCAAGCCTCGCTGACTTTCTTTTCTTCGGCGAATGCCCTGAGGCACTCGTCGGAGAGGCAAAGGGTGTAGTCGTTTTTCTCAAGCGCGAGGCAAAGCTCGCGTTCCTCCTGCGAAAGGCCGATGGTGCAGGGAGGCACCACCTGCTTGAGGCATTCCGCACGGGAGGCCGCGTTGTCGATTAAATTGCAGATTTCCTGGTCTTTCACCCTCAGGGCGTTTTGCGAGAGGCAGCCTGCGCGCATATCGGCATCCGAGATGGACTTGCACGCTTCCAGGTCGCCCGAGGCGAAAAGCGAGTAGCACTCATCCGTCTTCTCTATCGAGTATATGCTCTTGCATGCCCCTATGCCATCCGGGCCTTTTGCGAGGTTGAGGAAGCACTCGTCCTTTTGCACCACATTTCCAGAGGAGCAGGGCTGATCGGATGGGGCGGTTTGGTTGTTTCCAGGAAAGGTGACCGGGAGCGTGGGCTCCTGCACCAACGGCTGCTCCTTTTGGATGCACCCGAGCGAGAAGACTAGAAGAATGGAAAAAATTGCGACAACGGCTGCCTTCATCAATACACCAAAAGTTACTTCGGGGGCACACTTTTTAAGAATGCCCCCATGCAGGGAAGCTGGATGCGGGGGGAAAGCACGTGCTTGATTGGCAATGGCAATGCGGCTTGGGCAGAATTGGCAGGGGCGCTGGCGGGGCTTGCCTGCCAATCCGGTTTAAAAAGTTAAGCAAGCTTAACTTTTCATGGCAAACGCGGCGCAGGAGGAGTACCTCCGGGCATTCTATTACCTTCAGCAGAAGAACGGGGTTGCCCGCTCAAGCGCGCTTGCAGCTTACCTTGGGATTTCAAAAGCAGGGGTGTCCGGGATGCTGCGCAAATTGTCTTCAATTGGGCTGCTGGTG
>CAYSQN010000141.1:0-2507 GCA_964433305.1 Microcaldota archaeon
GAGGGGCTGCTTTTGGCTGGGGCCGTATGCCATGCCGCTTAGGGTTTGCGCCCAAGGAGGAGAGGAGGGGGCTGGGGATTTGGTTTTTTCAGCAGGCTGCGCGTCCCTTACGGGCGAATCCCTTGCCTCATTCCTGGAGTCGGCCGTTGCCTGGGATGAGATTGAACTGAAAGCGGTTTGCACGTTTTCCTTTTTCCAGCCGACCGAGAGGAGGGCGCGCGTTATCTGCTCGTCGCTCCTGCCCTTCTGCCGGCTCCGTGAGATAAAGGAAATGAGCTCATCGTCTGCCATAGCTCACAGATTATGCGCCAGCACTTATAATGCTTGATGCGTAGCTGGCTTGGGCAAAAGTAGTGCGGAGCTTGAACGTTGGGCGCGTTGGGGAAAAGCTTTATGGGAAGCCTTGCGCTGGGCGGCTTGAACATTAAGCGCCTGCCGCCAGAGAGCTTATTGCGCAAAGCTTGCGCGGGTGGAATCACTGTTTTTATAGCCGGGCAGCTTGCGCGCTCATTCAAAGCTGTGGATGAGGATTGGGCTTTTGGAAAATGCGTCCAGCGAAAGCATTTGTGGGAAGGAAATGACGGGCTTGGAAAGGATGAGGTTTATCGCCATCTGAGCCGCAAGGCAGCCGATGGCGTTTGCCACTGGCCCAAGCGAGTGGTCGCAGGCCATGTTGCGCTTGCCGAATTTCGAGGGGGCGAATTCCTCCTCAAAATCATGCTTGCCGAAAACGCACAGCATGCCGCGGGTGCCTAGCGCGGAGGAGAATATGTAGGGGGCGCTGTTTTCCCTGCAGCCCCTGAATACCGCAAGCCTGGAGGCAGGGGAGTCGGTTGCGTCTATGACTGATGCGCAGCCGGAGGAAAACTGAGTGGAATTTGAGGAAGTGATGCGGGAAAACGTTTTGATTTTGCAGGCTGGGGAGACGTGCGCGGCGAATTCGATTGCCGCCTCGGTTTTTTTCATGCCGTCGGTTTTTTTCGACCAGAGAGACTGGCGGTTGGCATTGCTCTCCTCGAAAAAGCCGCCGTCGGAAATTTTTATGCTGCCCACCCCTGAGCGCACCAGAAGCTCGAATGCGACGCCTCCCACCCCCCCCAACCCGGCGCAGCCCACAGTGGCTTGGGAAAGCTTGCGCTGGCCCCCCTTGCCTATCGCCCGGATGTTTGCCGAGAGGCATCGGTTGGACCAAGCCGAAGCGCTTGCGGCTATTGTGCGGCGGCGGTGCGCGGATGCCATATTCCATTTGTGGCTGCAAATCCTTTAATTTAGTTCCAGCCAATGGCTATCCATGCGGCCGCTGGTAGTCATCTCCAAGGAAAATGCTGCAAGCCAAAATATCATGTCGTCTCTGCTGGGTTTGCTGGAGTTTGAAAAAAAGGAGGGTGGTTTTTGGAGCGCTGATTGCCTGGACATGGCGCAGTATGAGGGAAGCATAATTGAGATTGTGCCCAAGCACGATGCGGATTACTACATTTTTGCAAGCACCCACAAAAGCGCGAGTGGCATCCCTGCCCTCACCTGCCACACCCCCGGGAACTGGGGGAAGGCCGCGCTTGGGGGAAAGGAAAGGGCGCTCAACGTGGCGTTTGGAAGCAAGGTGAAGGTGGTTGCAAGGGAGCTCAAGCATCTGTCCGAGGGAACGCTTGGCTGGAAGGTGGACCTGGAAGCCGACCACCACGGCCCCACCCTTGAGAAGCCTGTACTTTTTGTAGAGGTTGGAAGCACGCCAGGGGAGTGGAGCAACCCAGTTGCAGGCAAAATAGCCGCGCACGCAATAATTGCCGCAGCTGAAAGCCAGGAGGAGTTCCCTGCCTATGTTGGCTTCGGTGGGACGCATTACGCGCCCAAGTTTTCACCCATGGTGCTTGGGGGGGAAGAGGCGGTTGGGCACATCATCCCAGGCTATGCGCTTGAGGGGGACGGGGTGGATGTTGGAAGGGTGAGGCAGGCGCTTGAGAAAAATGTGGAAAAAGCTGAAGGCGCGCTTTTGGACTGGAAGGGCATCAGGCAGGAGCCGAAGCGCAAGCTTGTCGGAATGTTGGAAGAATTGGGTGTGGAATGGAAGAAGGCTTAGCTCGAGATTTTGCGCAATTTAAGAACCAATAAACTGTCCATAAAGAAAAAGAAGCCTGGATAAAGCTTTAATCGGGCAATTCAAGCTAAAATAGAGCTTGCACTGCGCCAAAAACAAAAGTATTAATATAAGGTTCCCCCCCCAGAAAGATTACTGTGATTGGTGTTGCTTGCATTTTCCGTTTTTTTGGAAACGAGCAGATTGCAAAACAATCATGCAATGAGAAATTTCGAGGTGGTTGGTTTGAAGATGTTTGGAAAAATGATTTTGGCGTTCCTGTTTGCAGGAGTGGTGCTTTCGCAATTTGCGGCAGCGGCAACTTTCAAGGCGCCGGATTTGATTGTCACGGTAAATGTAACCAATGATACTTTTGTCATGGGCGTGCCAAGGCAGATTTTGGTCACTACCAAAAACATAGGCTTTCAGATGG
>CAYSQN010000142.1:0-2466 GCA_964433305.1 Microcaldota archaeon
AATCCTTGAGCGAAGGGCCGGGTGCATGGCGCGAAGGTCCATCAGGTTGCCCGCAGCCACCAGCACAAAGTCGCAAGGCACAGGCTCGGTCTTCACGATTGCGCCGGAGGAGTTCTCGCTTTGCCCTGTGATGGAATACTTTTTCTCCTGCATGGCGGTAAGGAGCTCCTGCTGGCTTCTTGGGCGAAGCGAGGCAATCTCATCGATGAACAGCACTCCCTTGTTGGCCCGGTGTATGGCGCCTGCCTCCACTCTCAGGTGCGCAGGGGTCCCAAGCCCGCCGGACTGCAGCGGGTCGTGCTTGACATCCCCAAGGAGCGCGCCTGCCTTGGAGCCTGTGGCATCCACAAATGGCGCGTCCTTCCTCCCGGTGTTGTCAACTATGAGCTTGGGCTCATTGAGGTCAAAGAGCCCCATCCTCTTCCCAAAATTGGAGGTGAACCTGTAAAGCAGGAACAATATCCCGACTCCAAGCAGCACGGCAAGCACGAACCACTTGTTGTCATTGTTAAGCGAGCCTGTGGCATAAAGGAAGACTATCACTGCCATGATGGCTACAAGGAACAGCAGCCCCTCATTGCTTCTTCCGGATTGCGCGCTCTCGCGGCTTTTGGAAGCCTGCTGCAGCATCCTTCCCTGCCCCATCTCCGGCTCTTCGGGTTTCTTTGCGGCTTCCTTGGGGGTGAACTGCGCGAGCATTTTTTTCATCTGGCGGATTGCGGCATACATCTGCGCAAGCTGCGGGTCCTTATTTATCTCCTCATCAGTTGGGTAGGTCTTCAGCCTCCTGACAAGGGGCCGGTTCTCATCGTTGGGGTTGGGGCAGACCAGCACGTCTTCCAGGTCGGTGGCCGGCATCAGCTCAGCCATGGCTTGCGCAAGCATGGACTTTCCGGTGCCAGGCGTGCCTAGCATCATGACGTTCCTTCTCTGGGCCGAGGCTTTCTTGACAATCCTTACCGCATCCTCCTGGCCGATAACCTGATCAATCAGGTGGACCGGAATGGGGATTTCCTCTGTAGTTCGAAACTTTCTCATACTAGCACCAAAAACGCGGAATTTTTTGTGCCATATTGTGTATATATTACTTATTCCCCAATTTTAGCGTGTTTTTATGCCAGCACCCATCCGAGCACCAGCCAAGGGTGTTTCCCGCGCGCCGCCGCGCATTTCCTCCCTCAAGGGAACAGTCCCGGTAAGGCTGCTCTCGCTTGACATGGTTTATGCGGAATTCGAGAACAGGGGGGGCGTGCTTCCGGACGAGCGGGAAAAATTCTATTCCTATGTGCTTGACCTCTCCCCGTTCGTGCAAAAGGACGTGCTGCGATTGCTCACCAAAAGAATCCCCCCATTCGAAGCCCGCCAGATCAAGGCGTTTGAGTCAGATGCGCTGCACCTCGAAAATGCCCTCAACAGCTACTTGCGCCACACCGCAAAATCCGAGTTCGCATCGCTGATTTCATATGAGCGCTATGTTCCACCGCAAAGCGTGGCGGCAAGAATGCGCCTGGCGGTGAGGATTTACCCGACCGAGGACGCCCCTAAAAAACCGAACCCGGACTTCTGAGCTGCCAGTGGTGATGAAAGGCGAGCAAAGCGCAGCCTATTGTCCCTGGGATTCAGTTGGAAAACAGGAGCACAATTTCTTCCTTGAGCTGCTTCTCTTTGCCTTCAATCGCCCCTATGAACGCAGCCTTTTCCGCCCCACAGTCGCTAATCCCTGTGCAGGTTTTCACCTTCCCCAAAAGCGCGAAGAGATTGCTGTCCGGGATGGACAGTATCGCATCCTCGATTTTCCTGATGCGCGCGGTGTTGGGTATCTTTCCCTCTCCGAAAGCATCCAGGTAAACCGCCCTAACGTTCTCATATGCCGCAATTTTCCCTGTCTTGTTGCGGGCTTCCTGCGCCAACTGGTAATCCTTGGACATTGCCTGGGCGCTTGACTGGCTTTTTTGAAGCTCCGACTGAAGCGTTGCGCCTTGCACCTGGCAGGAGGTGAGCTGCCGCCCCTTTTCCTTGGAAACATCCTGCAGCTCGGAAATCTCTTCCGTAAACACTTTCCCGTCAGCCTCGCAATTCGCCTTCAGCGCCTCGTAATCCGCCTTGCCCACGGTCGAGCCCAGGCAGCCGAAAAGAAGGAAACACGCAACAATGGCAATTGCGATGGATTTCATGGCTTCCCATTCTCGCAGCTTGTTTTTATCACTTGCTTTTCCCCTGCCTCCAGCCTCGCGCTTCCCATTTTTCCTGCCAACCCCCTCCTTGGAAAAAGAAGTGTCAACTTCTCCTGAACAGTGTTAACACCATATTAACGTATTATAAATCTTTGTTAATACATCATTGACAGGTGAGTGACTTGCCCCCTGAAAACAAGATTTTGATGGTGCAGAAGAACAAGGAGCATGCCATGGACGGCGAGCTTGCGGAGCTTTGCAAGATGATGCGCATAATGTCGGACCGGGACAC
>CAYSQN010000143.1:0-2411 GCA_964433305.1 Microcaldota archaeon
GCGGGCGGGTGCCTGACACCTCATTCCTTAAATATTGCAATATCAGAATACCGATTAGCTCGCGCGAAGCGGTTTGCTGGAAGGTTCCGACATGAGAAAAGTCTTGCTCTTGCTTTCATTGCTTTGCGCGTTTTGCTTGGCTTTTGGCGCCTCGGCTGGAGCCTATTTGCTTACCTGCCCGGTCACCCCCATCCGAAGCTACCTTGACATAACCATTGAGGCGCATCCTTCTGCGCCTGACGATGCCAATATTTTTGTCTACAACTTGACCAAAAATTATGACAAAACCGGGATTCCGCAGGGAGTGGTGTACAAAATCGACTTGAGCAACCTCAGCGACACCACCCCGACCGCAAGCATCTGCTACGCGCTCACCGGGGACGGAGCTGGGAACGGAGCATTGGGGAGGGTAACGTTCACCTATGAGGAGCTTACCGATGGCTGTGTGGACCAGCGCTTCGTGTTTTGCCCTCTTGGAGCCGATCCGGCAGGCCCCAGGGCGCTGCCCGGGGATCCACCTTCCATCTATGAGACTGCAAGGTGGAAGTGCCTCAACGGCACGCTGCCAAACGAAGTCTATTTCAACAGCATCATAGACAACCCCATCCTCCCCTGCGGCGACGCCACGCCCGCAGTTTATGGAGCCCCCTCGCCTGCCAACGCCAACCATCTTTTGTCGCACAACGAGCTTTACCTATGCAACCAGACGCCCAAAAGCTATGTGGAGCTTTGCTGGCCCCTTATGCTGATATTCGGGCTTTTGATGGGCGCAAGCTTCCTTTTGGGAAGAAACCCCTTCATGGCATTTGACCTCTCCTCCCCCCGCCTTGGCAGGGGCAAGCAGTATTCGATGAGGGTGCAGCAGGAGCGCCGCGACATCATGAGCTACGCCATGGCAGGGGACCAGGCGGTGACCAAAGCCGGAGAAGTAAGAGACTTCCTATTCAGGGGGAGAACGCCTATTGTGAGCCGATTCAAAACTAACAAAAAAACAGGGAAGGTAAAAAAAATAGGCGAGTATTCGACATTCACAGACAAGAAAGGGGCGAGCAACTGGAGCCTGTTCGGGCTGCTTACGCGCGCGACTGAGAAAATTGCCGGAAGCGTATCGAAGGACAAGAAAGGGGGATTGGCAAAGGGCATTGCACGTGGGCCGGAGGATTCCCCCAACCCCACGTTGAAAGATGGGCTGCCCACTTCCTATTCTGCCCCCACCACATCGTCACAGGGAAGCATGCGGCAGGGAAGCAGCGGAATGGTGAAACCCACCACTGCCCCGTACAAGCCCCCGCTAAACGTTGCCACCAGCCTGTCTGCCAGCCTGTTTACCGCACCAGGCCTGCTCAACGTTGGAAGGATAATCAGCGGCAACCGGGAGCTTCGCAAGGAGTGGCGCAAGGAAGCCGACCTCATGCTTAAGGAAGGGGGCAAGTGGCTCACGGGCTGGCAGTTTTTTGCCCTTGTGGCAAAGATGATTGCGCAGAACATGGGCATCACCGGCAAAAGCGGCAGGCTCGAGGTGTTGAACCGATATGACCTAATGACTGCGAGAAGCGGAATATATGAAAAAATTGCGGATGGGTTGAAATTCCTGCTTGAGATTTACAATACGTTGAATGCCTCGACAAAATTATACCTTGGAATTCCTGGGACCGAGAATGCCATTGATTTTGCCAAAATACCTGGCCTCAAAATGCTGGAGAAGATGAAAAGCACCGGGCCCAGATGGCTGCGGATAGGGGAGGGCAGGCAATTTTCCCTTGGCGAAGTGGCGGACATGATTGCCGAGCCCAACAACATGCCTTATGGGAGCCAGTGGCTTGCGCCCATCATGGGAGTGGTCAGGGACAAGGCAGGCGCGCTTCTCACCCCTGCGCCTGAGGAGACGAATGCACATTTCGTCAAGATAGGAAAGGGAACAGATACTTATTACCTTGCAAAGGGCCCAGGCATGGTCAGCATTTTTGACAGCAAGGGAAGGGAAGTGAGTGATACTGAGGCGGTGGTCCGAGAGCTTCGCAATGCCACTGGAGTCAAATTTGGGAGACTCGCAATGCATTCCGATAGTTTCGACTACGTATATGCGCAGTTCATGGAGAAGAAGGGAGTGGAGGGCACCAGCCTTGGCAAGATATACCGAGATGAAAAGGGGCAGATGAGGCTCAAGAAGATTGGTAGGGGTGAATTCGAGAGCCTGGCGGCAAGGCAGATTGCCTGGAACAATGCACAGAACAAGCTGGACAACTACATTTTGGAGGCGCTGCGGCCGAAGTTCGGGGATGAATTTGTCACGCTCAAGGAAGACGAGATAAAGCTGTTGAACATGCTTGACTCCGCAGGCGGCGACCCCAATGCGCTGCAGTTGCTGAAGGGCAGGCTATCCGGAAGGTCTGAGCTGGATGGGGAGTCCA
>CAYSQN010000144.1:0-2405 GCA_964433305.1 Microcaldota archaeon
ATGGGCGTGCCAAGGCAGATTTTGGTCACTACCAAAAACATAGGCTTTCAGATGGCCAACAACTCCAACGGCTCGGTGACGAGCTTCGCCTATTCCGGCGGCAGCGTGCAGTATGTGGGAGTGCCGCCGCTTCCGGCAAATGGAGTTTACTACAGCTGGATGACCGTTACTTGCGCTCAACTCGGGCCATTCTCGATGTATGCCAATGCGGATTACTACCAGATGGTGGCTGAATCCAATGAGGCTAACAACGGAGTGAAGGTCGCTGGGAACTGTGTTGGAGGAAACAGCAGCAACGACTCCATCCGGACTGGCAGCCAGAAGATTAGCTCTGTATTGGTGCCGGTAAAGAACCAATTCAAGCCAAGCGAGATTGCCAATGCGTTTGTGGACACTGAAGAGAACACCTATTTGAAGGCCATGAACGTGCTTGGAGTCTACTTGGAAAGGCGCGAGTAGGGGCTTCTTTTTTTTCTTTGTTTTTTTATTCCCTTTAGCTGTGCTTGGTTTTTCCGGTTCGCCTTATCAGGCATTGCCAGCAGAAGCAGCGCAGGGGAAGAATAGGTGGCAGTCACGGGGTGTTGTTTCATCCCCTAAGAGGGACTGCCTGGCTGTTTTTCCCTTGCCATCCGCCCCCCCGCTACATTTCCCTTAGCCTCTTGATTCGCTCCTGCAGCGGAGGGTGGGTGGAGAGGAGCTGGAAGCTTGAAAGTGGGTTGGCGAAGTAAAGGGAAGCCGTGGCGTCAGAGGAGGTCTGCACCCGTGAGCCCATCTTCCCTATTTTCTCAAGCGCCGAAGCCAGCCCTTCAGGGTAGCGCGTGAGCTGTGCGCCTGATGCGTCCGCAAGGTATTCGCGCTGGCGCGAAAGCGCAAGGCGCACCAGATGCGCCGCAATGGGGGCAAGGATGAGCACCGCCAGGCCTATGAGCATGAAGACTCCGCCTCCCCTGCCCTCCCCCCTTCTTCTTGAGAAGAAAAGCGAGCGGGCGCCAAGGTCTGCTAGCACCGCCACCAATCCAATGCAGATGACCACCAATGTTGCCATGCGCGAGTCGTAGTTCTTTATGTGCGAAATCTCATGTGCAGCCACCCCTTCAAGCTCGGCCCTGTTGAGAGTTTGCAGGAGGCCGCTGGTGAATGCCACCGATGCCTTGTCGGGGGAGGTGCCCACTGCAAATGCATTGAGGGCAGGGTCGTCAATCACATATATTTTCGGAACTGGAATGCCGGCAGCTATGGAAAGCCCTTCCACCACGTTGAGAAGATAGGGGAATTCGTTTTTCTGGGCAAGGCGGGCGCCCGAGAGGGACAGGATGGCCCGGTCAGCCAGGAAGTAGGAGATGGCTATGTAGACGGACGATAGGATGGCGCCAAGAATGAATCCGAATCCGGACGATTCTATGAAGATGTAGGAAAATGCGTAGACCATGGCGAATACTATCGCAAAAACAGCGGCGAGAAGGAAGTATGAGTTGCGCTTGTTTGCGCTTATCTGGTCGTAGAAGCTTGCCATGGAGCCACCAGCAATCCATCACCACGTGCATTGCAGCCCAGCAGAGGCAGGATGGCTTCTTGCTTTCCAAAACATAAGGCAAGTTGCCATTTCATGGCATGCGTGGGGGCGATTGCAGCTAGAATTTCACTTTGACGTTTTCCTTCTCAGCCCCTTCGGTCTTGAAATATTCTTTGGGTGTGAAGCCGCCAATGCCTGCGATGAGATTGGACGGAACAGTGGCAATGGCAGTGTTGTAGGTAAGCACGCTGTCGTTGTAGAACTGCCGCGCGTAGGCTATCTTGCTTTCCACCCCGGAAAGCTCCTCCTGGAGCATCTTGAAGTTCTCGCTTGCGCGAAGAGTGGGATAGTTTTCTGCAACTGCGAACAGCGACTTGAGGGTGCCTGCAAGCATGTTGTCGGCTTGTGCCTTTTCCCCCACCGTCTTGGCATTTGCCATGGAGGCGCGGGCCTTTGTAACGTCGGTGAAAAGTTCCTTTTCATGTTTGGCGTATCCCTTCACGCTTTCCACAAGGTTGGGGATGAGGTCGAAGCGCCGCTTTAGCTGAACGTCTATCTGGCCCCAGGAGTTGTCAATCCTTGCCCTGAGGGTTATGAGCGAGTTGTAGGTAAGGACGATATAGAGGACTGCGAGCGCCGCTGCGCCGGCTAAGCCCATCAGGATTAGTTCAAATGCCACTTGCCCACCTCCAATGATTATCGCAAAAAAGCTAAGAAAAGCAAAAGTGAACGGGAGGCTGTTGCGCGCCCGCCCTTAGCCGATGGTCTTCTTGTCCACTATGATGTGGTCGGAAGCCGCCAGCACCGAGGAATATGGGACCACGATGAGCCCGTCCTCCTTGTTGAGCCTGCGTGCGGATGGGTTGTCAAGGTTGGGTTCCAAAAGCAGGTT
>CAYSQN010000145.1:0-2384 GCA_964433305.1 Microcaldota archaeon
ATGGCATGGGATTTTGGGACGGGGTTTCTGCAGTTTGGCTGCGCGAGGTGCTGGTCTTTTACCGGGAGAAGGAACGGGTGATATCTGCCATCGTCACTCCAGTGGTTTGGCTGGTGGCGTTCGGCGGAGGGCTGGGGGCAAGCGTGCAGGTCGGGGGCGTGGGCTACCAGACGTTTGTCTTCCCGGGAGTGCTTTCCATGGCAGTGCTTTTCACTTCGATATTCTACGGGATGTATATTGTTTGGGACAGGAAAATGGACTTCCTCAAAGAAGTGCTTGTGGCGCCTGTGCCGCGAAGCGCGGTGTTCCTTGGCAAGATGTTCGGAGGCACCGCGGGCGTGGTGGTCGAGGTGATTGCCTTGCTGCTTTTCGGCATCCTGCTGTCCATACCCATAGCCATTTCAACGCTGCCAACCGCGTTTGCCGCAGCCATGCTCCTGTCGCTTTGCATAATCGCGCTTGGCCTTAACATCGGGGCGAAGATGAAAAGCCCGGACGGGTTCAACCTGGTGATGAGCTTTGTGGTATGGCCCATGTTCCTGTTTTCAGGCGCTCTTTTCCCGCTTGAGAACCTGCCTTCCTACCTTGACATTGCCGTGCGGCTCAACCCGCTCACATATGGCGTGGATCTCATCCGATTCGGCATGCTTGGGGTGACGCGCTTCGGGGCGCTTGTGGACATCGCAGTTATTGTGCTTTTTACCCTCCTGCTCATAATCACCGGGAGCAGGAGCTTTGAGGAGATGCAGATTTAGGCATTCGCAGGAAATTTCCTGGCAAATAAGCCGTGGGTGGGAAGATGCTTCGTGTTTTCAACAGCCTTTCTGGAAGGAAGGAGGAGTTTGCCCCAAGGCGGAAGGGGAATGTTTCCATGTACACCTGCGGGCCCACGGTTTACTCCCGCCCGCACATTTGGTCTTTGAGGACATACTGCGTGGAGGACCTTTTTCGCCGTTACCTTTCCAGCCAAGGCCATGCACTTCGCCATGTGATGAACATCACGGATTACGACAACAGCATTATGAAAGAGGAGAAAAAGACCGGCCAGGGCTGGAGAGTATTCACAAAAAAGTACGAGCGTTTGTTCATGGAGGACCTCGCCTATCTCAACTGCCTGCCTGCCCACGCCTGCCCGCATGCCAGCCAATTTGCTTCCAGAATGGCGGATGCCGCCTTCAAGCTGAGGCAAAAGGGGCTTGCTTATGAGGACGGGAGAGGACGGATTTTTCTCGACATTTCGAAATTCCCAAGTTATGGGAAGCTTGCAGGCAGGAAGATCAGGGGCAGCGGAAGGGTGATGCGTGAGGAGTACAAGCCCTTCCAGGCAGGGGACTTCCTGATTTGGAGCAGGTGCCCCAAGGGGAAGTGCAATGACTGTTTTTCCACTTCCCTTGGCTGGGGGATTCCGGCTTGGAACCTGCAGTGCGCATCCATGTCAAGCGAATTGCTCGGGGAGCAGGTGGATGTGGCGATGGGCGGGATTGACAACCGCTTCAACCACCACGAGAACACCCGGATTGCGATGCTAGCGCTGCACGCTAAGGAGTACGCGAAATATTGGCTGCATGTGCGCCACCTCAACGCGAACGGAAAGAAGATGAGCAAGTCCAAGGGGAACGCGGTGCTGCTGCCGGAGATGGCAAGGAAGGGGTTTGAGCCGAGGATGGTGCGCATGCTGCTGCTTGGGGTGCATTACCGCAAAGGGATGGCTTTCAGCTGGGGGAACGCGCGAAAGGTTGGGAAAAGATTTGCAAAAATGAAGAGGGAAATTGGCAGGCTCAGAAGAATGGCAAGCCAAAAGGCGCCTGAGGGGGGAGAGGATTTTGAGGGGAGTGCGAATGTTGCAAAATCGGAAAGGGCAGGCATGGGACGGGCAGATTTTGAAAGGCTTGCGCTGGGCGCTAAGCTCGAGTTTGAAGGCGCGATGGATGACGATTTGGATGCGCCATCTGCGATTGATGCTGTGGAGGGGTTTTTGCTGCGCTGTTCGCAAGTGCGCGGTGCAAATCAGGCGCGCAAGGCGCTTGCTCTTCTTGAGGGGTTTGACCGCGTGCTTGCGTGCCTGCCTTTATAATATTCTGCGGAGTTGGAATGTGCATGGGTGGACTTGCGCAAAGGAGGAAATCGCTTTTTTCCAGGGGCGGGTTTTCCCGTGCACTGCTTTACAATGCTGACCCCACAAATTTTTCCCCGTCTTTCTTTTACTTTTCAGGCTGCACCGTGGACGGCGCTTACCTGGTCCTGAACAGCAGGGGAGGCAAGCTCCTGACCCACGGGATGAATTTTAGGATGGCGAAGGAACTGAGCCATTATCCGACTTTTGAAGTTGGAGAGAAGGGGGCCAGGCCATTTTTGAAAAAGGAATTTGGAGGGCGCAAGGCGGT
>CAYSQN010000146.1:0-2371 GCA_964433305.1 Microcaldota archaeon
TATTGGGAAATCCTCCTCGAAAAACCGATCCAGGCCCAATTCCTGGAATGGTCTCCATTTTACCAAACCAGTCATTCAATCACCTCTTTTTCTGTGTTCATATCATATTAACACAATATTTTTAAATGTTAATATAAAATTAACACTTGTTTTGAAAAAAAGCGACACTCGCGGGGAAAGGCATAAAAAAGTGAGGCAGGCGGGCTAGGCGTCAGTCTCTCAGACTTACGCGCGGTCGGGCGTAGGCAATCCGGTTAGAATTTGGAATCGGAACTCCGTTAGGCTCTTCTTTTTGCCCCATGGGGGGAAGGGTTCTGGCTGCCTAGATTTTCTCAACAAAATGCAGCGCGAGCATGTGCCCTTTGTATGCTATTGGGACGAGCATGACCTGGGTTTTCACAATTCCTCCGCCCAGCTTGTTCCAGGACACCTCTATCACCGAGCCGTCTTTCTTTTCCATGGCGGTGCGGTAAGCAGAAATCAGCGTGCGCCTGCTCTTCTCAGCCACGAACTTTGGGAAAGAATCCTCAACGGATGCCCATTTTGCAGGGGTGGGATAGCCAAGCATGCTGGAAAACTTGCGGTTGCATGCCTTGTGCACGTCGTCCAGGTAGATGTATATCCCCTGTGATGACTTTCCGAAAACCCCGGACAGCTGCTCAGAGATGCCCTCAATTATTTCCTTGCGGTGCTGATGTGCGTCCATGATATCACCCAAACTGATGCGTTTTCTGCCGTGATTTGCATTTTGCCTGGGGTTTTATAACACTATACCTGCGGGGTTTGCCGCTGTGCACCGGCGGGAATCATGGTGATTTATATAAAAGCAGCTTGAAAATACGGAATGATAGGGCATACAATATCGTGTTATACGATCGGTTGGGGCGTGAACTATTGCGGGATTGGAGCGCTATCCCCCATTAACTGCTCCTGAATGTTTTTCTTGGAACACATGCTATATAAGTGCGTATATTTTCATATTAAACCACTAAGGTGATTGCATCGGTCCGGTAAACAGAGCACAAAAAGAGGAGGGGAAAAAGCCACTGAAAGTCAGCAAATCCGAGTTTGCGGCGATTTCAAGGGAGTTGGGGAAGCAGCTTATGCATATGGGCAGCCGGAAAGATCAGCACGGGGAACTCGTGGTTTACGGAAAGTTCGAAAATGAGCGTGTAGTCGTCGAAATCCCAAAGAACGGAGGGGACGTCAAGCTCTTTTCCGAGCATTTCAAGCTGGAACTGCTCGTCGAGGGCTGCCGGAAGGACACCCCTAATGCTGAAGCTGGGAAGAAGTAAAAAAGAAAGAATGAGTCGGCGCCTTTAAACCTTCTTTACGCCCTTTGCACGCAATCCGCGCTCGCTTTGCTCAACCTCATACTCCACTTCAGTGCCGGGAGAGAGGGGTGCGCCGCCTTCGATTGCAGAGGTGTGAACGTACACGTCCTTGCCGTCGTCGCCGGAGATGAAGCCGAAGCCTCTTTCTGTGTTGAACATCTTTACTTTTCCTTTCATTGATATCACCTACTTTCATACCTCTTTTGGGGTGCTTGGTTTTTATTCTATGTGGGTGCCCCAAGCTTTTTGCAGGGGGGATGGAATTATGGTTCGGATGTGGATGGTGGAACCAGGCGGGGTGTGCAATAAGCACCTGGGGGAGGAGCATGCGGGGTGCCTCATGATTGCAGGCCTGATGAGGAAGAAAACCAGGCTGGATGGGTGGATTGCCCACAACTGCATCGAGCTCATCTAGGTGGTGGACAGGTTTGCCGCCCTGAACAAAGAGATGCTTGCCAGGGGCTACCGCGCAGTGAAAGAGCTGCCCATGGCGGAGATGAATTGCCTTCCACCAGAGGCAAGGGAGCACAAGATGGATAGGCGAAAAAATGAGCTTCTGTTGAGGGAAATGTCCGAGGGGCGCTATGCGAATTTTGCCTCTGGAGAACGGGATTAGCAGCCGCCCATTGCCTGCAGAAATGGGATTGGAGATGTGCAGGGGGAACCGAAGGCATGCGGATTTAGCTTCCCATTGCCTGCAGCTGCTCGAAGCTGTAGTCAAATGCCCCAGCCTCGGATGAGATGCTGCAGCTTTGCTCGGTTTTGGCGCAGGCGATGCTGACAGGGTGGCTCCCGTCAAGGGCGGAGACTTCGCAGGAATATGACTTTTCTTCCAAGGATTCCTGTGCGCTGCAGCCGCAGCCGAAGACCACTCCTTCGCCATATCCCTTTTCAACCGCCTGCTTCTTCGCCTCCGACAGGCAAACATCCTCTACATTGGCTTTTGTGATAAGGGACCATTGCAGCTCGATTTGCTGAGAGTTTAAGGAAGAGTTAGAAGTTGCATTTTGGGAGAGGTGTGAGGTTGAAGAAGGGGC
>CAYSQN010000147.1:0-2355 GCA_964433305.1 Microcaldota archaeon
AGGCAGTTGGTCTGCACCGTGACGTTGTAGGTGCAGCCCCCGATGGTTTCCTCGTGCGTGGAGGCGCCGGGCAGGTTGGTGATTATTATTGCCCCGTAGAGGTCGGCGTATTGCGCCATCTTGGGGTTGAAGCTGTCCCGAAGGATGTATTGGGAAAGCGATGGGAGCTGCAACGGGTCTATGTCATCGGGGTATTGGTTGGTGATAGGGCCGAAGAACCAGCCGTACCCTTCAAAGCCAGCATCCTCAAGCATGCGGGGCGAGAGGTCGGCTGGAACATCGTATTGTGGGCGCTTGAAAACCTGTTTTTCAACCGCTGCACTTCGCACCACCGGCCGCTGTGCCATGTCCCCGCGGGTGATGGAGGGGTCAAGGAAGCCGTTTATGGGGAAGGTGGCGTTGGCGTGCAATAGCTTGCTTTGGCTCATGGTGCCATCCAAGTCGGAGATGTTCATCTGCATTTCAAAGTATGTTGAAATGGACCATGGGTCGCTCTGATATACGATGAAATTCTGGGGGCCGGAGAAGCTGGCGTTGAATCCCATGAAATTGGCTGCGCTTCGCAGCTTGCTTTGCCAGGAGGCGATGGTATAGCGGTCGAATTGGCCTGCGGAATAAACTATTGGCCGCGAGGCAGTGGGGGTGCTGTTGCCGGTGAGCATGAGCTCCTTGAGGGTGGTTTCCACCAGCCCGGTTTCCTTGTTGTTGGGGTCTTGGGAGGTTCTGTAGGCAAGCCCGTATCCCTCCTCGGAGGTGTAGTTTGCCAGCAGGTAGGTCGCGTAAAAGGCCGAGGAGTTGGCAAACTCCGACAGCTGCTTGTCGGACATTCCGGCAAGCACCAGCTGTATGGCTTCCCCCTTGAAGCGCTGCGCTGCCCGCTGGTCGGACTGCTCGAATGTGCGCACCCAGACCTGGGCGGTCAGGAGCATGAATGAAAGTATGGCAAATGCCATTATGGTGAAGAAGAAACCCTGCTTTGAGTGGCGCTTGTCCATGTTATCACGTATACACTACTAGCCTGATTAGCCTGATGGAATTTTGCCCCGATTGGAAGTTGGAGATGGAAATATTGCACGGCGTGGCGTTGCAGGGGTTGAGGTGCCCCCCGCCTGGCTGGTAGCCGTTGCAGGAAAGGTAGCAGTAGGGCGAGTCGCCTGGGGCGGGGGTTACTTCATACATCGAAGCGAAGGTGGTGGCTGAGGACTGCAGCTTGGTAAAGCTCTTTCCGCAGCGGTCGGAAAAGTATAGGCAGCCGGAGTTAGCCGCGCCTGCGTCGAATATTGCGCTCCATCCCGGGGTGGAGGAGTTGAAGGAGTACTGCTCCAGCCTGTAGCCGAAACCTGAGGGGATTATCCCCCGGAATGCTGGGTCCCCGCCTGCCACCTTCATCATTATGCCCGGAGCCTTGCTGTTGTCGGCCATAATTTGCTCGAGGTAGGATGGATTGCCAACAGCATCGCTTGAGCTTGCAAGGGCGCGCAATGTGTCGTAGGATAGCTGGTGGGATTGCTCAAGGGATTGGTAGAATGGCTTGGGGGTGCCGATGGCGAAGAGCAGGAGGCTTATGGTCATCATTGAGAGCGTGAAGGCGACGAATGCGTCCAGGGAGAAGATGAATCCTTTTTGGCGCATACTGCCCGATTAGCCACCAGAATATTAAAAGGGTTGCGACGGGGAGGGAAAAAGGCGCGCAAATTGGGCAGGATTGGAAAAACGGCTGGAACCGCAATGCATGGGGGCAGTGGGTTGTGATGGGAATGCCGGCAGGCTGCTTTTGGAAGTTTGGCAGCTAGCGGAAGATTTCCGCGCCGAACCCGCTGCTGCAGTACATCTTGTTTTTGCTTGAAATCAGCAGGATTTCCACCGGGAGGCTTTGCGAAAGCGCTATCCCTTCCTCAAATCCAGCGGTGAAAATCGCGGTGGAATATGCGTCAGCCTCCATCCCAGTATCCGCAAGCACGAAGATTGCCTTGCAGCCCCCCGAGGGCAATCCGGTCTTTGCATTGAGGAGGTGGTGGTTCCCGCCCCATCTGCGCCTGTTTGGGGCGGAGCCTGCAAGCGCTTTCCCGTCCAGTTCCATCGAGCCGATGGCGCGTGAAGGGTCGTCAGGGTGCTCAAGCAGTATGCCCCACGCCTCGCAGCCCTCTGCGCGCTTTGATAGTATGTCCCCTCCTGCGTTGATGCAATAGTGCTTCACGCCGCTGCGCTCCAGAAGCGCGGCTACCCGGTCTATGGCGTAGCCTTTGCCCAGCCCCCCAAACTCTATTTCTCGCTCAAGGAGTACTTTCCCTGCCTGAGCATCAATGCTCATTGCGCTCTTGCCGCTTGGTGGGGCTGGCGTTTGTTCTTTTGCTG
>CAYSQN010000148.1:0-2333 GCA_964433305.1 Microcaldota archaeon
TTCCTGACGGGGATTGAGCAGATAAAGCCCGCGCTGGATGCGTACTACCGCTCGGTTGGTTTTGTGCCGGGAGATGCTGCCATCCTTGCCCGGATACACGAGGAAGTGGCAAGGATATCCCACACCCAGGACAGGGGCGAGGCTGAATGCCGGAGGCTTGCCGGCCTTGAGGGCGTGAGCTGCTCCGACTTCGAGTGCTACAAGACGGCCTGCATTGCGCGCGCATCCTCTTTCTGCCCGAATTTTGCATACGGCGGGGCGCAAGGCGAATTCATAAATGTGATTTGGAGCTTTGACAACGCAAGCAAGGACCTCAAAAAAGCCTACCTTGAGGAGAGCGTGCTGTATGCCAAAGTTGAGAATGATTCAAGCCAGGCAAATGTCTTGTCTTACCTCTCCTTTATTGACGCTTTGAACCGGGCGGCCACCAGGGTGAATTCCCAGCCGTTATTTACCTACCAGTTCTGCTTCACCCCGGATTATTCCCTCCCGAACCTGACGCGACTGCAGCTTTCAGGGCAGTTTTACATGATGAACGCCTCCAGGTTTTTCGACATCCCAAAAACCGCGCAGGGCGTCCGCAACCTTACCCTCGAAGGAATTGAGCGGCAGAGGAAATTCTCCATACCGGCGGCTTCCTCGTCCAACCAATCGGATAACGGCACCAAGTATTTGGTGAATGTCACCAATGTGACTTCTTTCGCCATTAAGCCGCTGGAGGAGGCATCCGCCAAAAAAATTGCCCCTGAGGAGTTGCCAATCGTGGTTGCCATCGCAGCAGTGTCCGTCATTTTGCTGTGCGCAATCGTAGTCGTAGCCATAGTCTATATTGTCAAAATAAGGAAGCCGGAGAAAAAATCTTAGAGATTTTTTCTGCATTGGGCACCAAAGCCCAATTGAATAAAAAATAGGCGCCCATCGCAGAGTTGGGGGCTCACTTTTTGGAGTCGCCGCCCTTTTCAGTGACGGTCAGGATGGAAAGCGCCTCTTGCGTGTCATCGGACGAGCTTACGATGAACTTGAACGAGTGCTGCTTTGCCCCGCCTTCCCCATTGAACTCTATGGTGAATGGAACGTTTTTCCCGGCTTCTATGGATTCAACCTCCGGAGTTATTGTGTAGGCGCTGGAGGGCAGGCCGGAAAGCAGCAGGCGGACCTCGTGCAGTGCGGCATCCCCTGTGTTCTTTACAATCACCTGCATGGTGACTTTTTCGCCCGCCTCAAGCTTGATGTTCTCAGGGAAGTCCAGGATTTTTATCTTGCCCACCGCCTTCGCAGTTGTGGATGGTGAAGGCTGGGCGGCTGGCACGGTTTGATTGGATTCTGGCTGGGTGGCGGAAGCCATTTGCCGCGGGGAGGATTGCGGGGAATCTTTCTTGGTTGCCCCCCCATCGGCTTTTTCAGGGCCGGATGCCGCATGAGGAACAGCTGGGGAATCCTGTTTCTTTTCAGGGCTTTCTTCAATCTTCGCTGCAGGCGCCTCTTTTTCTTTCATAGGGGCGGAAGCAACGGTTTTTTCAGCCGCCTTTCCAATAGCCGCTTCTGGCTGCTCTGCCGCGGGCTTTGGCTGTGCCTTGCCCTGCTTTTGGGCATCTTCCTTTGCAGGGGCATGCTTGGCTTCCTTTGAGCCAGGTTCCCCTTCCTCTTCGAGTTCGGAGACGATTTCATTCATGTCCGCAGGGCGAGCGTGTTTCCTCTTGGACAGCCTTCGCAACAATGCAACCGCTGCGGCAGCGAGGGCAATGATGAGGATTAGCAGCAACACCAGCAGTATCAGCGAAGCGCACGGAAGGGAAGGGAGGGCGAATGCCGGGAGCCATTCTATCTTCCCTCCCGCGGGCTCGTTTGCTCCAACCACTAAGAGGACCGAGGCGGCCTCTGCGTTGTCCTCGAAGGAGCTTGCGATGAATTTGAACGGGTATTGCCCTGACTGGTTGCCTGAGTTGAAGACCGTTTCAAACGCCTGGTTCTTTCCGGGAGGTATGTCCACCGCCTTTTGCTTGACAATGAAGACGTCAGGCGCAAGCCCGGAAACCAGCAGGCTGACGCTGTGCAGCGTCCCGTTCCCGATGTTTTTGATTATCACCGGGTAAGTTACCGAATTGCCAAGCCCGAGGGTGATGCTTTCCGGATAGTCTGTTATCGCAATCTTGCCGATGCTGCCTTCATCGCCTGTTTTCACCGGGAGGGGGAAACACGCCTCGCCATGCATCTTTACCGACACTTCGCTTGAGTTGAAGTCCTTCACCCAATTGTCAGGCACGCTGCGCATGAACGAGTACTGGACTGAGCGGGACTCGTTTGGCGGGAATATCGGGAACTGGAAGCTGACC
>CAYSQN010000149.1:0-2327 GCA_964433305.1 Microcaldota archaeon
TTGGCCTACATGGACACGCACGAAGTGGTGTTCACCTATATGAAAGTGCTCTTTTTTGACAAGGCAAAAAACTCCCTTGAGCTTGAGGCATGGGGGGAGAAAAAGCGCCCCCGCGACCACGTGAAAGCAGTCACCTACCACGAGCTTATGGTAAAAGAGGAGAAGGGAAGCTGGACCATCAGGATACTTTTGGACGTTTAAATTAGAATTAGCCCCCTCGGGCATCCAAGCTCAGGCCCCTATCTCAAAATGCAACCCGGGAGCCGGAATCCTCCTAAAAACAGCCACCACTACTTCTTTTTTTTCGTTCCATTCGGCTTTGCGTTTCCATTCATTCCCGACTGCTCAAAGGGTATTTTGATGTAGTAAATTCCCTCCTCGTCTTTGAGCACCACCGGGTTTTTGGAAAGCGACTGCAGCTCAAGGGCGAATACTCCCAGGCTCACCACCTTTATGTTCTCAACATCCTCGGAGGTGAAAGCCACGCGCGCATGGTAGGAATCAGGCACCCCCCCGTCAGCTTCCCCTGCCTTGGGCTGCGCTGCGCTGTCAACCTCGTTTTTCGGCAAAGGCTGCCCCTCGCCGGCAATCGAATTGGCGTCCACCACCGCTTCCTTGTTGAAGACAAACGCCTTGGAGCCGCAGGGGCAGCCGTCATTTATCTCCTCAAGGCTGGTAGCCTGCCTGCCGCAACGTACGCATTTATGCATAATACCCACTCAAAAGTCAGGAGATTTTCTCCACTATTTCCTTGTAAAGCCCGGACAGGTTTTCACCCGTCATGGCGGATATCTCGACAAAATCATAGCCCGGGAAGGCTTCCCTCACCCGCCGCGTGTTGGCCTTGGGGAGGTCTATCTTATTGGCAATGATGAGCACAGGGATGTTGCGGGCCTCAATGTTCCCCAGTATGGTGACGTTTATCTGGGTGTAGGGGTCCTCGGTGGCGTCGATTATGAAAAGCGCGGCGTTCACATTGTCCAGCTGGCGGACCGCCTCCACCACCCCCCGGGTCGCCTCCCTTGCCCGCTTCTGGGCGTCTTCCTTGGAAATTCCATACTCCAAAAAGTCCCGGTAATCCACCTTGACCGCAATGCCTGGCATGTCAAGGAGGTTCATAATCAGCTTGTGCCCCTTGAGGTCAAGCACCATCCTCTCCTTTTTCTGGACATTGCGGGTCTCATGCGGCACCGGCGAGACCGCCCCCATGGGCTCGCCTGCAAGGTCCACGCAAATGCGGTTGGCAAGGGTGGTTTTCCCCACATTGGGGCTTCCATAAAGGCCAATAGTAACGTCCTTTTTCTTGAGAAAAAGGCCCCTGAACCACCCAAATAGTTTTCCTAGCATGAAATTTACCTTCCCCCTTCCTCACTTTCCCCCAAGTTCTCTCAATACAGTTCCAAAAACTAATCCCCATTCTCCATTGTTTTATGAAAAATTATAAACCCTCGTTATAAATTACCTCACTTCCCTTAAGAGCGTATCGGCTGCGTGCAAAATTGTCCACCACTGAAGGCAATCCCACATGCTCGCGCTCCAGTATCTTTTGCGCAGCCTCCTCCCAGCTCTTGCATGATGAAATATCCACCTTCTCCTGGAATATTATTGGCCCATTGTCAAGCGACTCGTCCACAAAGTGTATGGTATAGCCGGAAACCTTCTCCCCCGCCTCAAACGCGTCCCTTTGCGCATGCGCGCCAGGGTACGCGGGAAGAAGGGAGGGGTGGATGTTGATTATTTTCCCATTGTAGGCGGACAAAAGCTCCTTGCTCCTGATTATTTTCATATAGCCTGCCAGCACCACCAGGTCAGCCTTCAGCCCATCAAGCTTATTTTTTATTTCACTATCGCGCTCCTGCGCATTGCCATCAACTATGAACACGTCCACCCCTGCCTTTTTCGCCCTCTCAATCGCCCCGGCATAGGGGTTGTCGGTTATCATGCCCACTACCTCGGCATTGACCCTGCCTTCCTTCGCCCCATCAATTATGGACTGGAAGTCGGTCCCCCTGCCTGAGCACAGCACCGCCACGCGGATTTTTTGCAAAGCCCTCTCCCCCCCCGCGCCATCCGCGCGCAAGGCGTTCTCCCTGCAGTCAATGGTTTGATTTTCGGTGACAACCATGTCCACTGCGATGTCGTGGGGCTCTTCCGGCACGCGCTCCACCAGCTGGAAATCATACGCCAGCCCTATCTTGCTTCCGGGCACTTTTTTCAGAAGGGAATCATAGTAGCCCATGCCGTACCCCAACCGGTGCCCGCGGCGGTCAAAAGAAATGCCCGGCACCACCGCCAGCTGTATTTGCTCGGGCTGCACCCTTCTTTCG
>CAYSQN010000150.1:0-2321 GCA_964433305.1 Microcaldota archaeon
CGCATGAGCTTGTTGACCAGCCTTTCGACTATGTTGACCTTGCTCTTGCCGAACTGGCTCTTCACGTGCCTTCCGTGCGAGTGGGGCAGCGAGATTTGCGAGAGGTTCACATAGGCGACAAAGGAGGGGTCGGAGACCTTCACTTCCTTCATGTCATACTTTCCAAACATTTTTTCTTCAGCCATGAAAATTACCTCTTGGGCTTCTCCTTGCGCTTCTGCACAAGCATCTGCAGGTCCACGCCGTTTACCTTTATCACTTTGTAGCGGACCCCAGGAATGGAACCCATCTGCCCGCGCTGCGAGCCGCCAAGCCCGTCCACGGTCACTTCGTCGTGCTCGTCGATGTAGTTTATGGCGCCGCTCCTCGGGGCAAACGCGGTGATGAACTTGCCGTTTTTGACAAGCTGTATCTTGACGCACTTGATGAGCCCGGAGTGGGGCTGCTTTTGCTCGAGGGACTTCTTTTCAATCACTATCCCCTTTGCCATTGGCGAGCCCTCAATCGGGTCGTATTTTTCTTTGAGGCGCAAGCTGCGTCGCTTCCAGGTCTTCTTGAGCCATCGCTGGCGTTGGCGCTTGCGCGCGATTGAGCGTCCGGACAATTCCCCTCTTCCCATCGTATCACTTCGTTATTCATTTCTCTTTTTCTTCCCTATTCGTTCAGTTGGTGAGGCGCAGGTCGCAGCCAAAGCGGCGCTGCAACAGCGCGCGCCCAAGCTTAATCCTCTCGCCGCTTCGCCCAATCGCGTTGCCGCGGTCCTTTTCATCGACCGTGACGAATGCGGTTTTGGACTCCATTTTCGCATGAACGTTTATGCTCTTGACCGGGATGGTCCCGAACAGGTTCCGTATGAACTGCTCCATTTCGCTTGCGTCCTCGAACACGAGGACCTGGCGCGCGAACTCCTGGCGCACGCGGGTGATGTTGGCGCCCTTCTTGCCTATTGCCCGGCCCAAATCCCCGCTAGCCACGATGAACGCCACCGCCCCTTCAGTTATGAGGCAGTCTTTCACCGTTGCGCCTGTGATGGACTCAAATGTCTGTATGCACTTGAGGTCGTCATTGGAAATCTCAACCATTTGTTCCCCTTATTTCACAAGCTCCATTATGCCCGAGTTTCCAGCGTCGAATATTGAAATCACCGAGACCGGATAGGGCTTGCCTGCCACGGTGGCAAGCTCGATTGAGGTTCCGCCAAACGCCATTATCGGTATGCTTGAGAGCTTGCAATAGCGGGACAGGTCAGACCTCATCTCCGAGGGGCAGTTGGAGGAGATGACCAGGAGCTTGGCTTTCCCGGACAATGAGTTTTTCACCGCGGTGTTTGCCCAGAACGCCACCTTGCCCGAGTCTACGCACTGCCGTATCGCACGGGCCATTTCCGACCCCTCGCTTTGCACTGATGATTTTTTCCTTGCCATTTTATCACGACGAAGCTTGATTTTATTGAAGCATAACCAATAAAAAGCGCACTAGCCGAGCTTGACCTTCAGCTTCACCAGGCCGGTGCCCACTGGCACGGTTTGCCCCACGATGATGTTTTCGGTGACCCCGATGAGCTTGTCTTCCTCGCCATGCACGGCGGCATTTATCAGGTGCTTTACCGTTTCCTCGAAAGCCGCCCTTGCAAGCACTCCGGCCTTTTCGCCCGACAGCCCGTGGCGCCCGATGGATTTTATGTCCCCGTTCATGGTCATGGCGTCGGCAAGGAGCATGCAGTGGCGGATGTCCACGTTGAGGTTCTGCATGTCAAGCACCTGTTTTATCTCGCGCATCAACGAAGTGCGCGCAGCCTCCACCCCGAGCACGCGGTTGATTTCCTGCACGTCGTTGGAGTAGGTGCGCTTGGAGTCGACCTTTGGATTCTTCATCACCGATGCGATGTTTGAGCCGGAGGTCCTGATGAAATGCTTCCCGTCCTTGCCCTTCACCACTATCGCCCTTGTGATTTTTTCAATCCCCTTGATGTGGATGTTGCGCAGCTTGTTTGTCATCCTGCGCAGGTTGCGAAGCGAGGAGCCGGACGGCTTCACGGACAGCACGTTGCCCTCGGCTTCCAGGTGGCTGCCCACGAATGCCTTGAGGCGCTTTTTCACCTCTTCAAGGGAAACGCCTTCCGCGTCAAGCTCAGTTGCCTCGACCGTGATGATTATTTTCTTCTCTTCGAAGTCCTCCTCGATGTATGCGACCTTGTCAAGCGTGGTGCATTCTATGTCCTTTGCCACTTCCTTTGCCTTGTCGTAAGAGCCTGCGAATTCATCCTGCAGGTAGATGTCCATGATGGGCTTTTTGGGCTCCTTCCTTGCGTCCACAAGCTC
>CAYSQN010000151.1:0-2318 GCA_964433305.1 Microcaldota archaeon
ACTTACATCCGCGCACTCACCCAAAAGCTCTCCAGGAAGAAAAAATGGCTGCTCTCGGTTTTCTCAGACAACGCGGGCATAGTGGAGTTCGTGCCAGGCTACAGCGTGGCGATGAAGGTGGAGACCCACAACTCCCCCTCCGCGCTGGACCCCTTCGGCGGCGCGCTTACCGGCATATTGGGGGTGAACCGCGACGTGCTAGGGTGCGGGCTTGGGGCAAAGCCCATCTTCAACACCGACGTTTTCTGCTTCGCCCCTCCGAGCTATTCGGGATTATTGCCCCCAAAGCTGTTCCACCCGCGCAGGGTGCTTGAAGGCGTGCGCTCCGGGGTGGCCCACGGGGGCAATGCAAGCGGCATACCGACAATCAACGGGGCAATAGTTTTCGATGAGAGGTACCTTGGCAAGCCCCTGGTCTACTGCGGCACTGGGGGCATCATGCCATCTGTCGTGGCGGGAAAAAAGTCCCACGAGAAAAAAGCGCAGGTAGGGGACAGGATATTCATGGTGGGCGGCAAGGTGGGCAAGGATGGCATTCACGGCGCCACCTTCTCCTCCACCCCCCTCCACGAGAATTCCCCTGTTTCCGCAGTGCAGCTTGGGGACCCGTACACCCAAAAAAAAGTGGTGGACTTCATACTTGAGGCGCGCGACTGCGGCCTTTACAATTCACTCACCGACAACGGGGCAGGCGGCCTCTCCTCCTCGGTTGGGGAAATGGCGCAAGACACGTGCGGGGCGAAGCTGCACCTTGACCGCGCCCCCCTCAAATACCCCGGGCTTGACCCGTGGGAAATCCTCATTTCCGAGTCCCAGGAAAGGATGACGGTTGCCGTGCCCCCATCCAAGGCAGGGGACTTTGCCCAGCTTGCCTTCCTTCGCGGGGTGGAGGTTTCCGATCTTGGCGAGTTCACCTCCTCCGGCTTCCTTCATGTGTATTACGGGGCTAAAACAGTCGCGTATCTGGAGATGGATTTCCTCCACAACGGCCTGCCTTCCCTTGAGCTTGACGCAACAGTTCCGCAAAAGAAACTTTCCGAGCCATCGCTTGAGGCGCCAATTGATTTTTCCCCCAAGCTCCTCTCCTTGCTTGCCCTACCAAACATCTGTTCCAAGGAGAGCGTCATCCGCCAATACGACCACGAGGTGCAAGGCTCATCCGTGGTGAAGCCCCTGTGCGGCAAAGCCAACGGGCCCTCCGATGCGGCCGTGATTTCTCCCCTTTTTGACAGGAAAGAAGGGCTGGTGGTGTCAAACGGCATCTGCCCCGCTTACTCCGACATTGACTGCTATCAGATGGCCGCCAACGCCGTGGATGAGGCTGTGCGCAATTGCCTCTCGGCAGGGGGAGGATTGTCCCGCCTATGCGTCCTTGACAATTTCTGCTGGCCTGACCCCATCCACTCCCCAAGCAATCCGGATGGGAAGCAGAAGCTTTGGCAGCTAGTTGAATCCTGCAGGGGGCTGTATGACGCCTGCCTTGCCTATGAAATACCGATCATCTCCGGCAAGGACAGCATGAAAAACGACTACCATCACGGGAAGCAAAAAATAAGCGTGCCTCCCACGCTGCTGGTCTCGGCAATGGGCGTCATTGCGGACGCATCGATGGCAATGACCTCAAACTTCAAGGAAGAGGGCGACCTCATCTTTGTGCTCGGGCAGACCAAGGACGAGCTTGGGGGCTCGCAATACTATGCGCTCCACTCCCAGGTGGGCGCAAACGTCCCCAAGGTGGACTTCAAGCGGAACTTTTCCGTTTACCGCAAGCTAGAGTCCGCACTGCAAAAAGGACTCCTCGCCTCTGTCCACGACTGCTCGGAGGGGGGAATTGCGGTTGCCATAGCAGAATGCTGCATAGGGGGGCAGCTTGGCGCACAAGTAGACCTGACTTCCCACTGCGGCAAGCTGCCTGACGCCTCCAGCCTTTTCTCCGAGTCTGCGGGAAGGTTCATCGTAAGCGTCAAAAAGAAAAACCTCGCCCGCTTCAAGTCATCGATGAAAGGGGTGGCGGCGCAGTGCATCGGCAAGGTCGGGGGAGAGCGCTTGTCAATAACCATAGGTGGCAGAGAGCTGGTCAATTGCCAGACTGAAAAACTGACTTCTTCCTGGAAGGGGACGATGCAATGGTGAAAAGAAAATCATCCTGGAAAAGGTCCATCCGGCTCTCTTCAGGAGGGGAGCTGGCCAATAAAAAAGGGGCCAAGAAAGCCCTCTTCGGCCGCCTATCGCGCCTTCCCGTGGCCAAAGCCCCCATTCCTATCATGGCTTCCGAAACAAGGAAGCCTTCGGTTTGCGTGCTGTCCGGATTTGGCCTC
>CAYSQN010000152.1:0-2314 GCA_964433305.1 Microcaldota archaeon
GGGAGCTTCAGGGCTTCAACTGCATCATAAGGAAGTCCGATTTCCTGCGGGTGGGGGGCTTTCCTGCAAAGCCCTTGGAAGACGGCGCAATGGCGCGGAAGCTTCAGAAAATCGGGCGGGTGGCATACTACCCCAAGCTGCGCGTGACCACCTCTGCGCGGCGCATGCTGCAGAGCGGCATGCTAAACTCCATCCACTACTACACCGACCTTGAGATAATGACTTATATCCCGAACAGCCCGCTTTCCCGCCTGGTGCGCCACAAGGGCTACCATCCATTAAGGTAAGCAGCTTTTCTCATGTCAGCCGGCAACACGAACCCCCTGATTACTCGCTTCTTTTCCCTCTTCCTCGCAAAACAATCCTACTTTCCCTATGCCTCATCTCCCCTCTTCTCGTAAAACGAGCCGACCTTTGAGCGCATGTTGAGCGCAAAAGCCCTCCCTCCCTCGGATTTGAAAAGAAGTATCTCCCCCTTCGCCCCAAGCACGCTGCCAAGGATGGAATCCGCATGCTCGAAGTTTTTCACTTTTGGATAGTGCCCCGCAAAATCAATTATCTCAGGCGTGAACCCTTCAAGCGCCCCTGAGGACGCGACCATCTCAACCGAGGATTTGAAGTTCGAGCTTGCGGCCTGATGGTCAAAGGAAAGCCGTCGCATCTTCTGCGCAATCCGGACCGAATTTGAAAAGTTGAAGCGCGACTGCAAGGAGGATTCATCATCATATATCCTGTCAGGCCCGATGTAGCTTGCCACCACGCAGCCGAAATCCGCCCCCTGCTCTCTCATCCTCTCCATGAAGCGCTCCTTGCGGGTGACTCCGCACTTTACAATATCCTCCCCAAAGCCCGCAAGGTAAAGCACATACTCCTCCTCCTTTGCCTTCTGGTACAACTCCGGGTAGAGCGAAAAGTCCCCCACAGTATATGCCTTTGCCACGTCCCTGTGCTGGCAGTGAAGGCATTGCTTCATGCCCACTGCCTTGTTTGGGCAGGAAACGTACCCTTCGGGTTTTCTGTAGCCTATGCAGGCGCATGATTCCGAAAACACGATGTCCTGCTTTCCTGAAAGCTCAATCGCAGCCACTCCTTCCTCCACCCGCGAGAGCATGGTGGGCAATCCCTCCCCGGAATAAAATCTCAAGAGCTGCGCCATGCGTCGGATAAGTTTGCATCTGTTTAAATAGATTGGCGGGCCAGCTTTTCCCAACGGAGTGATGGCATGGCCCTGGATGATTTTCTGTCAGCGGAAATGAATTCCCTTCGCGAAAAGAACCTGGACTGGAAGGTGCGCACCCTTGGCGGCCCATCGGTGCCCCGCGCAGTGGTGGACGGCAAGAGCGTGCTGATGCTTTGCTCCAACAATTACCTCGGCCTCTCCAACCACCGCCTTCTGAAAAAAGCCGCAATCGCCGCAGTGAAATCCCATGGGGCAGGCTCAGGCTCGGTGAGGGTGATTGCAGGCACGCAGGATTTGCACCGGAAGCTTGAGGGGGCAATCGCGCGCTTCAAGCACACGCAAGCCGCACTGTATTTCCAGACCGGGTTTGCGGCAAACGCAGGCGCGCTTCCGCAGCTATGCGCGGAGGGCGACCTGGCCATTTCAGACGAGCTAAACCACGGCAGCATCATTGACGGGGTGAGGCTTTCCAAGGCTGAGCGGGCAATTTTCAAGCACAAGGATATGGAAGACCTGGAGCGTGTCCTAAAGGAAGCAAAGGGCAAGAGCTACAAGAAAACCTGGATAATCACAGATGGCGTCTTTTCCATGGATGGGGACATCGCGCCCCTCAAGAAAATACACGAGCTTGCTTCCCAGCATGGCGCATTCATTTACGTGGATGACGCGCACGGGGACGGGGTGCTTGGGGAGAATGGGCGGGGAGTGGTGAACCACTTCAAGCTGGAAGGCAAAATAGAGGCCGAAATGGGCACCTTTTCAAAAGGCTTCGGGGTGGTGGGCGGCTATGTTGCCGGCTCAAGCGCGCTTTACGATTTCCTGCAGAACAAGGCCCGCTCGTTCCTATTGTCAGGCTCCGCACCCCCTGCCACGGTGGCAGCCTGCACTGCCTCAATCGAGCTTCTGGAAAAGGACGGGCGGCTGGTGAAGAAGCTTTGGAGGAACACGCGCTACTGGAAAAAGAATCTCAAGCAATTGGGATTTGACACAGGGGAGAGCGAGACTCCGATAACCCCCATCATGCGTGGGGAAAGCAAACTGGCGCAGCAATTCGCCTCAAAGCTGTTCGAGCAAGGAGTTTTCGCGCTGCCGATAGTTTACCCCATGGTGGCGCAAGGGAAGGCGCGCATAAGG
>CAYSQN010000153.1:0-2268 GCA_964433305.1 Microcaldota archaeon
ACGGCGAGCTTGCGGAGCTTTGCAAGATGATGCGCATAATGTCGGACCGGGACACCGACGGCACGCTGCCGCAGGTCCTAAAGATCCTCATGATCGAGTCACGGGGCAAGCCGGTCGGGGGAAGCGACCTGTCCCGCGCTTCGGGCATAAACAGGATTACGATAATACACCACCTCAAGCGCCTGGAAGGCGCAGGCCTTGTTAGGCGGCAGGAGGGCAAATACATCCTGCGCGTGAGCTCGGCCGAGGGCATGCTTGTGGAGTTCCGCAAGGAAATGGAGCAGCATTTCTCCGAGATGGACGAAATAGCCAGGCAGATAGACTCCCAACTCTTGGAGTTTGAAAGGGAGATTGAGGCAAGAAGGCGTAGGATTCGCTAGGAAGGCAATTCACATGGAATCGCACACTGCAAGCCAGCAACAGGAAGGCGGAATTGGCCTTAAGGGGGAAGAGGGAGCGCAAGGGGCAAAACCATCTTCTCCCGAAGGGCAAGCGCACAAGGGCAAGGAGAACAAAGGGGATGGAAAGGGAATTCCAGCACAGGAAAAGGAGGACAAGCTCTCTGTGCTTGCCGACCAGCTGCTGAGGCTGCAGGCGGAGTTTGACAATTACAAGAAGCGGACGGCTGCCGAAAAGGAGAGGATTTCCGGGCAGTCGGAGGCAAAAATAATGCTGCGGATGCTTCCCATCTATGAAGAAATGGGCATTGCCTCCCAGGAAGCCCAAAAAATACATGACGAAGCGCTGCGCAAGGGCATCCAACTCGTGCTTGGCAAGCTGCGCTCCACGTTTGAAAAGGAGGGGCTATCCCAGATGAATACCGAGGGCGAGAAATTCGACCCCTATAAGCACGATGCTGCAATGGCACAGGAGTCTGAGCTTCCGGAAGGGCAGATAATCCGCTGCATTTCGCCTGGGTACATTTTCCGCGGGAACATCCTGCGCCACGCGCTGGTGGCGGTTTCCTCCGGTAAAAGGAAGGAAGAAAAGGGCAATGGCGAAGGGCAGGGGAAGGGCGTGGAAAAAGGCGATGGGGCGAAAGAAACGCGGGGGAAGGAATAAGCGGCGCTTGAGACGGCAAACAAAGCAAAGAAGAGGGGCGATAAGGCGTCAAGCAACATTTGAGGTGGGATTATGCAAGGATTTGCAATAGTGAAGTTCGAGGCAGACGCGCAGGCTTCGCAAGATGGCATACTGGGGCAATTCAACCAGTATCTGCAGCAAAGGCAAAACACCACGACTTTCGTGAGGCAGCAGGAGGGGTACTTCCGCCTGACCTATTCAAGCACGCCCTCCTCGGCAGGCATCGAGGCGTTCGGGGATTTCCTGCAAACATCCGGCTTTGCGATAAGCGGCATCTCCACCGCAATGAACAACGAGGGCGCAGATGGCACATCGGTCTGCTTCGAAAAGGAAGGCAAGCAGCAATGCGTCATTGTCAGCACCATAAGCGAGTACAAGTAAGGGGCGCAGGAAAAAAAGAAGAAAAAAACATGAAAAGGATGCAAATCGAAAAATGAAAGAAACAACGACGATGCAAAGAATGTCAAATGTGATTTTAAAAAAAGGTGAGTGAAATGGCAAAAATAATCGGAATAGACCTTGGGACGTCCAACTCGGCGGCAGCCGTTTTGGAGGGCGGCAGGCCATCCATAGTTCCCTCCGCAGAGGGGGCAAGCCTGTATGGGAAGGCATTCCCGTCCTATGTGGCTTTCACAAAAGAAGGCGCCAAGCTTGTCGGCGAGCCGGCACGCAGGCAGGCAGTGGCAAACTCCGAGGGCACATTCTCGACTTTCAAGCGGAAAATGGGGACCGATTTCCGCTACAAGGCATATGGGAAGGAATATCGCCCGCAGGAGCTCTCAGCTTTCCTGCTCCAAAAGATAAAGCAGGATGCGGAGATGTACCTTGGCGACAAGGTGGAAAAAGCGGTCATCACGGTGCCTGCCTACTTCGATGACAACCAGCGGCAGGCGACCAAGGACGCAGGCGCAATAGCCGGGCTTGAAGTGGTTCGCATCATAAACGAGCCGACCGCAGCCGCATTGGCATACGGGCTTGACAAGGGGGGCAAGGACCAAAAGATAGTGGTGTTCGACCTGGGCGGCGGCACGCTGGATGTCACCATCATGGACTTCGGCAAGGGCGTATTCGAGGTGAAATCCACCTCGGGGGACACGCAGCTTGGCGGCACGGACATGGACAGTGCCATCGTGGACCATCTGGTGGGGGTCTTCCTGCATGACAGCGGGATAAACGTGCAGACCG
>CAYSQN010000154.1:0-2257 GCA_964433305.1 Microcaldota archaeon
CAAGCTGAAAAACCCAACACGCCCATGCGTTTTCATTTTCGGAGGGGCAAAGCCCGAGGACTCATTGGGCATAATGGAAAATTGGCTCTCTTCAGGGAAACTGGACCACGCGCTCACCTGCGGGGTGCTGGGGGAACTGATGGTGGCAGCCTCGGGCGTGAAACTTGGCAAAACCGAAGAATACCTCAAGGAGAAAAAAGCATGGCAACATTTGCCCGCCGCAAAGGGGCTTCTAGCCAAATACCCAGGAAAGATACTCATCCCAACAGACTTTGCAGTGGACGAGGGCGGCAAAAGAAAAGAAATAACCCTGGAGCAGCTCCCCAACGCGCACTCCATCATTGACATAGGCAAAAAAACCGCCAAGCAATACAGCGGCCTCATCTCCAAGGCAGCAACTGTGGTGGTCAACGGCCCGGCAGGGGTGTATGAAAAGGATGCGTTTTCCTATGGCACCAAAACGCTTCTTCTCGCAGTTGAAAAAAGCCGCGCATTCTCCGTGCTGGGGGGCGGGCACACACTATCTGCGCTCGAAAAATTCGGGATAGACAAGAAAAAGCTGGGCTACGTCTCCCTTGCAGGCAAAGCCCTCATCGAGTACCTGTCCGGGCAAGAGCTTCCAGGCGTGAAAATCCTTGGCTGAAGAGGATTGATTTATAAATAAAACAAAACATAACCCAAGTGGTGATGCGGCATGTTTCTATTCAGACTGGCAATGCATTCTTCAAAGCAGGTTGACGTCGCGCAAAACATCGGCAACATGGAAGACCAGCTTTACCGCATGCATTATGGGGAAAACTACAAAAATCCAGAACAACTCACTTCTTTTGCCTCAAACCTCACCAAATTCTACAATGCGCTAACTCCTCAAAACCCCGACTATGCACAGGGCATGGCTTTCTGCAGTTCTGCTTTCAATTGGCTAAAAGGGGCAGCGCAATACTCCGGCGTTGAGCTTGAGCTGCCCGACTCCTCCAAAATAGCTGTGCCAAAAAACTCAGACTTCGATTCTTTCAAGTCGCACTACTCAAACTTCCTGTCCGTCTGCTCCCAGTTCGCAGGCTCCAGGCGAAGCCGCGAGGGGATAGACATGCTGACCCGCACGCTTGACGAGATATCCCAATACGGGGAAACCTCGCGCAAGCGCGTTCTAATCCTTGATGACTCTGGCAAGGCAGAGGAATTCATCAACTCGCTGCAATCGCTTAGCGGGGCAGAGTTTTCCATCACCACCGAATCTGGCGAGCGCTACAACAAGGGTGCGCAAAAGGTAGCAGTGGTATTCACCGGGGTAAAAACCGATGCCCCGATTGAATCCCAAACCGAATTCATGGTCCCCCGCGAAACGGGCCTTGGGCTGGACGCCACTGGCAGCCAAACCGAAACAAGGTACACTGAAACTCAGACCAAGGAGCCTACCGGCATACGAAAAACCAAAGAACTCGTCCAAAGCGTGGTCGCCGACCTGTATTTAGCCTATAGGAATATCGCCACTAACGATGCAAGCCTTGAAGAAGTCGGAAACACTGTGGACGCCGCTTTCAGGGAGCTTGCAGGCAAAATGGGGTTCAAGGGCAAGGATGCAATCGGCGAGTTCCTGGCAAGCCCGCAAGGAAAAACATTCCACGACGAGCTGGAAAGAAGGATAGGCAACGGCACCTTCCGCATTGTCTCAAGCGCCAGCACCGAATACATAGGCAACTTGGCAGACTACGAGAAACAGATCCAAAACGCCATAGGCCGCGGGCAAATGGCATCGGAATTCATCAATGCGCGATTGGTGGACGCAGGCCTCTCCCGCCTTGAAATCCCAATACTGCCAAATATTTCCCTCCTGCAGGAAATTCCAGAAGGGGAGAGACAGAGGATAATCAACAGTTCTTCCACTTCCGAGGGCTTGAAAGACTTTTTGCAGAACCGCTATAGCGACCAGGACGTGCGCGACCAGCGGCAGGCGGTTTTCGGGTACATTTACCAAGCCGCGCAGGAAGGCGATCAAAAGGCGGCGGTGGCATGGGAAAAACTGACAGGAGGCCGCAACCCAGCGATTATTGCAAGCAGCAATGAAAGCGGAGAAATGCAATACGATATAGGCAACGTAGGCAACCTCAACAAGCTGCTTAGCCTGAAGCTGGGAGTGCTGCGCACCAAGGGCAGCATACTTGAGGAAGCCCTCTCCGAGCGCAACAGCCGGTCGGTGAAGTTCGAGATAGCCTACTCCATAAGCGACATAGTGCCGGACTTGAAGCCTGGGGTG
>CAYSQN010000155.1:0-2231 GCA_964433305.1 Microcaldota archaeon
AAGGCTCAGGCGAATCCTCATCCCGCCGCTTTGGATATTTGCCTGAACGTGCTTTTTCTCCATAAGCTCAAGCCGCTCAAGCAATTTTGCCGCGCGCTCATCCGCTTTCTTCCCATTCACTTGGTAAAGCGAGCCGAAATACAGCAGGTTTTCCATGCAAGTCAGAAGTGGGTAGACCGCATTTTCCTGCGGGGTCACTCCGATTTTTTTCCTATTGTTCCGGTCAGGCTTGCCCTCCAAAATTTTCAGCACTCCGGAGGTCGGCTCCTCCAAGCCAGAGACTATCCGAATGAACGTGCTCTTTCCCGCGCCATTGGGGCCAAGCAGCCCAAAAATCTCCCCTTGCCTTATCTTAAGCGAGAAACCGTGCAGCGCCACCTTGCCCTTGTAAACTTTTGAAAGATTTTCCGCTTCCAGCGCATAAGCCATGGATAGGGGTGGGGTTTGCCTGTTTAAATTGGTTCGCAGGCCGGAAGTGATTGTGCGGCATGCAGCCTGAATGAGGCGTGAGGCTAAAAAGTTTAGTCCTGTAAGCCACCCATGCCCGTTTCTGCGAACTTCGGCTATGAAGAGATGTCCCGCACCACAATTGACGCCATAAAAGCGCATAGTGCCTGGGGCCAGGTCGTCTCAATTGACCTTGAGACCAAGATAACAAAAAAGGAGGATTTCCTTTCGGGTGAGAGGATACTTGCCGTGGGAGTGGCGCGCCGCATCGCAAATGGGATTGAAACCAAAACATTCAGGTTATCCGAAGAGACCGATGAGGCGGAAATCGCCCTTCTTTATGAAGCCGCCCGCTATCTGCAGCAGGCCCGCCCGCTGGTGCTTTTAGGCTATAACATTTCTGGCTACGATTTCCCCCTGCTCTGCCTCAAGCTCAAGTGGCACGATGATTTCCTCCGCAACAAAACCAAGGAGGGCAAGCCAAATTTTCCGCGCGAATACTGGGCGCTCAAAGACGCCCTCACGCGCACCTACATACTTGACCTGATGCACCCGCTGCGATTCGCCATTGCGGCGCACGACTCCTCCACTCCAAAGTACAAGTCTCTGGCGGACGTGGTGAGCCACCCGTGCTACGCCAGCCTAGCGCTTATGCGCAGAAAGAACCTTGCCTCGGGCAATAGCACCGAGAACAAGGGGAAGGTGATCTACGACCTGTGGCGCACGCACGACCCTAATTTTGAGCGCTACCTGGAAGGGGATGTGCACGACGTGCTGATGCTTGCAGAATGCCTTTATGGGATTGGATAGGGGGCTACCCTCGCCCGGACATTACCGCTTTTGCATCCTCCCGCAGCCTTGCAACGTCTTTCTCCCCAAGTTTTGCCTTGCGAAGTTCTTCCTCCGGCGCACAAAGCAGCTCCTTGACCGTGATTATCCCGATTTCGTGGAGCAAGGAAAATGAGCGCCTGTCCAGCCTGGGCAGAAGGGTGATGGGGTAGAGCTTGTTCTCCTCAATTCTCACCTGCAGGCTTTCCTCCTTTGGGAAGCTCCAGCCCACAAGCTTGAGCCCGACGCAGTCAGAATAGGAGATCACCTCCCCTGAGAATTTGGTGTTGGTGGCAAGCCATGCCGCCTTGATGTCCGGATTGCGGTCCCGCACATCCAGGAAGCGCGCATAGCTGTAAAGCGCGGTTTGTATGTGGCACTCGAAATGCGCGGAATTGTGGAACTTGCACTCGACTATGCACTTGGTGGGCGGGTGGCCCAGGTAACTGCCCCTTGTTGCCACCACATCTATCTCGTGGCTGACGCACTTGCCCATCAGGATTTGCCGAAGCTGCGTTCCATACCCCCTGCCCTTGAGGAGCGAGCCCATGAACGTCTCAAAAGCGTAGCCATCGGGCCCGAGCTTCAGGAGTGCATTTTTCAGGCCAAAGCGCGCAGCCGCCCCGGGCCTCATTTCGGAAAGTTCCCTGTATGCCATGGAATATATCTCGCTGGTGGGCATGCCCGAGTAAACTTTGGAGGACAGCGAGTCGATTATCTCGTTTGAAAGCGCGCCGGTTGCCCCTGCGCGGCGAAGCGCATGCCTGACTTTATTGTAGTCCAGCGGCACCAGGCTTCCGTCTGCCTTTTTTACAAATGTCCCGCCCATGGGGAAGCATGGGCACGCTACGAATATAATATTGACGAGAAGTATGGCGAGCTGCGCATTCACCGTCCGGAACAGGGCATTTGACAAGGGTGTTGCGCTCCAGCATCGCCCCCCGCCAACCGCGCCA
>CAYSQN010000156.1:0-2191 GCA_964433305.1 Microcaldota archaeon
AAGAGGGCGTGCGCTGCAGGCTGGGCAGATGGATTTATGGCTCGAACTCAAGGATAATCTGCGTGGATGCAAAAGCCGCAGGGGAGAGGCTTGTGGAGTTTGCTAATGGCTCCAAGGTGCAAAAAGACAAGCAGGCTAACCATTTCAAGTTCCTCCTGTGGAAGCATTTCGGGATAGACTCGCTGATGGAAAAGAGCTACGACTTCACCGAAAATGCGGTATGGGGCATGGGCGCTGGCATGCTTCTTGAAAAGCTTTTTACCTCCGCCCTCTTTGATGCAAAAAGCACGGCAATTCAGTTCCACGAGTGGATTTCCGGGGGGGCGCTCCTTTACTGCAAAATGAAAAAACTCGGGGTTCCCACAGTTTTCACCACCCACGCCACGGTCCTTGGCAGGACCCTTGCCTCCGCAGGCGTGGACGTCTACTCTGCGGCCATCTCTTCCAAAGCCACCATCAGCCTCAACGTTGCCTATGCCAACCGGGTGGAGGGAAAGCACCAGCTTGAGGCCGCCGCAGCAAAGGAATGCACGGTTTTCACTACGGTGTCTGAGACGGTCGCCCAGGAGGTGGCCTACATACTTGGGAGGAAGGCCGATGTCGTAACTGTAAACGGGATAGAATTCAAGGACGGAAAAGAGGAAAAGGAAATCCATGACCTGTCAAGGTACGCAAGGGGAGAGCTGAGGCAATTTGCGGAAGCCTGTTTCGTAAGCTACTACACCCAACGCTACGACGATGCCCTCTTCGTCTACACCTCCGGCCGCTACGAATTCACCAACAAGGGGTTCGACATCTTCATCTCCGCCTTGGGGAAGCTCAACAAAAGCCTGATGAAAAGGAAAAACAGCAAGGTGGTGTTTGCATTCATCTTCGCCCCAAGTTCGGTCCGTGGGCCGAAAATATCCATCATAAAAAATTACCTGCTCCTGGACAAGATAAACGAAGTGCTCCAACAGCTGCCCGAAACCAGGGGGGCATCATACGAGAACCTCCCGCAGGCCGCAAAGGGGCTGGTGGGCGAAATCAAGATAGATGTGGAAAACATGATGCGCGGATTTTCCAAGGATGGCGAACGGCCGCACATCAACTGCTATGACCTGTCTTATCAAAATGATGCAATCATCTCCTCATGCGTGGCTGCCGGGCTGGACAATTGCGAAAAGAACAGGGTGAAAGTCATCTTCTACCCGACTTACATGAAGCCAAACGACGGGCTGATGAACCTCAACTATTACGACATAATCTCGGCAATGGATGTGGGGGTGTTCCCCTCCCGCTATGAGCCTTTCGGCTACACCCCTGTCGAGGCGGCGATAAAGATGGACATCGCCATCACCTCCGACATGACCGGCTTCGGCCGCTTCATAATGAAAAAGTGCGCGAAAAGGGGAAGCGGGCTCAAGGTTATTGGGATGGCGGGCAAGGCGCCGGAGCAGCCCTCCCAGGAACTTGCCGACGAGCTTGAGCGCATCTATCTCCTGCCTCCAGAAAAACTTGAAGAGGAAAAGGAAAACGCATACGCACTTATGAAAAACCTGGACTGGGGCAGGCTGGTTAAAAACTATTACCGCGCATATGGGATTGCCCTCGAACGGAACCGCAAGGGGCTCCAAGCCCAAGTGAGGAACAGGACGGATGGTTCATAGCATGGAAGTTCACCACCCCTCGGACCTGCAGCAGCACATGGACCGCGAAATGCTGCGGGCCCGCACGCAGATACTCTACGCGCTAGCCATACTTTTTTTGGTTTATGTGTGCGCAATCCTTGTTTTCCACTTCCTTGAGGGCTGGACCTGGGAGGATTCGGTCTATTTCACCACCGCCACCATGACCACGGTGGGCTATGGGGACATCGCCCCCAAGACGTACTTCGGCAGGCTCTTCACCATTCCCCTGATGTGGGGCGGCATTGCGGTTGGCTTTTACTTCATCTTCAAAATCCAGGAATATGGGCGGGCGCAGGTGGAGCGCAGGATAAACTTGTCCATGCAGGGGCAAAAAAACACAGCGAGCCCCAAAAAGGGAAGAATCAACTAGCCATCGCATCTGCAGCTGAAAACCGCAGAACGTTTGGTTTAAATTGCTTTATCCCCCATAAGACTTCCTTGGGTTGCTGTGAAAAAAGAGCGCAAAGCGGTTCTGGTTTTGTCTGACGGCTCCATTTTTGAGGGCATTGGGTTTGGCGCCA
>CAYSQN010000157.1:0-2180 GCA_964433305.1 Microcaldota archaeon
GAGCCCGCAGTCCCCGTATTCCAAGGCAATGAGGATTAATGCATCCGTTCTCCTGCGGGACCGCGACCACCGCTATGACCTGCAGCCCCAGCCCCCGCGCTACGTTTCCCCGACTGAGGAGGAGAAGCAGGAGCAAAACTCGGGCGGGATGGCAGGGTGGTTAACAAAATTCCTCCGCAGGCTTTTTGGCAGGTGATGGTCTGGACTTCTCCACAATTTATTTCTACGGCGGCGTGTTTTCCATCTTCGTAGCCTCGGCCGTGGTCTTCCTCGCCTACGAGCTTTACCGCCACTTCCGCTACCAGCGCTCGAACATCGGCTGGCTTGCAATTGCGATTGCCACCGCCATGATGCTCCTGAGAAGCTTCCTATACCTGGCATCAGCCGCCGGGGTGAAAAGCGGGGCATTGGAAATATTTTTCCTTTATGACTGGATATTCAGCGCCGCATCAAGCGTGGTGCTGCTTTACGCCTTCTGGAAGCTGCGCAAGGGATTTGAGGAGGAGCGCCAGGTGGAGGAAGAAACCATGATGCGCATCCGGGCGTTCGAGGCGCAAAGGAAGGACAAGCTCGACTCCAGGCGGGCACGCGGGAAGAAGGCTGCCCGCGCAAGGAAATTTTTGCAAGAGGGGGAAGGGGATTAGGCGCGCCACGTCTCCCGGCCTGATGCAGCCTCCCTGGCATGGGGCATGGCCTCCAGGGGGGTGGGCATCTCTTTCCAGGGAGCGACGCATCCACCTGGAAATTATCCGACAATTCCCTTCTGGTTCATATTTTAATCTTGCATGCGGGTTTTTTCCCATGGCAAAAATGCAAATGGGCATGTCAGTTTTCCTATTTCTCGCCATGCTCCTCCCTCCATCATTCGCGCAGGGGGCCGCAATCACCATAAAGGAATTTTCCATCAGCCCGAAAAGCTTCCTTCAGGCAAGCAACGCCGAATTTTCCATCACCGTGCTGTCCGGGCAAGAAGGAGTGTTAAACATCTCCCCAAAGGTGGACATATACGGCCCGCAAGGCGAGTGGAGGGCGGGCGTCCCATCCTTTCCGCTCAAAATCGCCGGAGGGGAGCAGCAGAGGGTGCTTTTGGGATGGGAGAGCAAAAATGCGCCTGTCGGGCTTTACAGCGCATACGCAAACATAAGCTACGGGGAAAACCTCTCAGCCCTCTCACCCTCCCTGCGATTTTCCATCCTTGCCGAACAAGTGCTTGAAGGCTCGCTGGAGGAAAGCAACGCTTCCCAAGCCGCAAGCTGCCACTTCCAACAGTGCTCGCAGTGGGGCGATTGCGAAGACGGCTACAAAACACAGTACTGCACTTATCCATCTTCGTGCCCATTGCAAGGATACCACCACCTCGCCCCCTGCCAGATTGCGCAGCCACCCGCGCTTGAAGGGGGGATTTGCGCCTCAGCCCCATTCCTGTGCACCAAGGATAACCAATACTCCCCGATTTACCTCTGCTTCCCCCCCTTCCTCGCAGCTTCGCTGTTCATCGACTATGTGGCGTTGGAATACGCAACACGGGACAGCCCCCCGCGCGGTTACAAGCCAAGGAAAAGGTGAACTCCCCCACTGTCTCTCCTTGCACAAAAGCCATCCCTCAGTTATTCCATCCGCCAAAAACCATTTCTTTCTCCCGGCACCCCCTCCCTCCAAAAACAGCCCCATCCGCTTCTTGCGCCCATTCTTACCCTTTATAAGCTTTGCCCGAGTTCCTCTGACGTTAGTTTGGTGTGATTGGGGGTTGAAATCCAGCTTGGCTTAGGTGAGGGGCCAGGAGGGAAAAAATAGAGGGGATGCAATAGACATATTGCTTGTTTTGCTTTCATTTTTTGCAGTGCCATCCCTAGTGAATGTCTCGCACTTCGACTCTCTACAGCCGGACTTTTCCAATCTGATAATAGAATTGCTGGAGGGCAATTCGACAAGCTACCCGCCATACGAGCGGCTGGCGCTTGCCCCGGGGGAGTGGCTGCTTGCAAACGTGTCGCTTCCCCAAGGCCCCCACTCCATGAATTTCCTTGCCAACTCTTCGTCCCTTCCTCCGACGAGTTCCTCTTCAACAACACCTCAGCCCAACATCACCCTCAACGTCAGCTACATCAGCGGCCTTGAGCCAGACTTCTCCAACCTCCAAATCGAGGTGATTTCCGGAAGCGGCATCTACCTCGCGCCCT
>CAYSQN010000158.1:0-2179 GCA_964433305.1 Microcaldota archaeon
AAGTATGAGCGCGTTGGTGCCAAGCACCAGCCTGGCGCGGGTGATGAATGTTTTTACAAAGTAGGACTTGCCCGAGCCGGTCATGCCGGCCACGCAGATGTGGGGATTGAGAAGTTTGGAGGGGTCCCAGTAGAAAGGGACTGAAAGCTCGTGGGTTTTGCCGATGTAAATTGAGGAGGAGGGTGACGAGAGAAGAAGGTCTGGGGCGGGCTCCGGGGGCCTGCACAGGAAATTCCTGCTGGCAAGTTGCCCGGAGAGGACGGATTGCACGCACAGATGAGCGCACATGAGCAGGATGGCCTGGCGCCGTGTTGCTTCCCGGAAAGCGCCTTGCCGGCTAGAATTTCCCGATTATCTTTGTCCTTAATGTGTGGAGGATGTCTATTTTGGAAGCCTCGGAGGCTATGGTGTTGGAGGCCACTATTTCCTCGGCTCCTGCCACCTGCAGCTTGTTGTACGCGTCCCCAAGGAAAAGCCCGTGGGTGCAGCCGCACGAAACCGAGCGCGCGCCCAAAGAAAGCACGGCGCGGGTGGCTTTGATCATGGTGCCGCCCCCGGCGATCATGTCATCCAGGAGCACCACATCCCTGCCCTTCACGTCAAAGTCCATGTCGAGGTTTTCCACAGGGCGGTGGGCTTTGCTCTTGTGGTTTGCATAATCCCCCCGTCTTTTGACCATGCTTTTCCCCCCAAGCTCGTTTACCAGGTAGGAGGCGCCCTGGTCGGGGCTGATGAAAAGCGCGCCTGGATTTTTTGCCTTGAAGTATGAGGAAAGCTCCTCAGAGAGCGAGAAATTTCGTATGGTGATCCCCCCATATTGCGAACCCCCGGGTTTTTTGAGGAAGTGGCAGTCGAAGGTGACTATGGAGGAAAAGCCAGCCGCTTCAATCATTTGGCAGACTATTTCTGCGGAGAGCGCCTCCCCCGGCTTCCATATCTTGTCCTGCCGTGCGTAGGGGAGGTAGGGGATGATTGCCTCCGCCTTGGCTGCGTATTTGGAAAGGGTCTTGCCTATCAGCATCAGTTGGAGAAGGGAGGTGTCCTGCTTCGGATAGCAGCGGTGGAGCACCTGGACATCCGCTCCCTTGCAGGCTTCAAGATTATGGATGGAGATGTGGCTTTCCTTGTCTGGAAAGGTCTTGAGGTGTATGTTGGAGGGAAACAGGTAGGAGCAGTTTTGGCTGACAAGCAAGTGTGAAGCTGCCATATTTGTTATTTGGGCTAGGGGATTTAAAGGAGATGGGAAACTCATTTGCAAAATCTTGGCGCGGAGATAGATGGTGGATGGAGAATGGGTGATGGCGAGGATTTGGTGGCGCATATAGGCAGGGGTGTGGGCTTGGTGATTGCGGTGGGATGGACTGGCATTTGCCCGGTTGGGTGGATACGGGCTGGTTCGGAGATGCTGTAGTTTTTAGTTTGGCAGGAGTGGAGTGGAAACGCCTGCACGATAAACAAACACCTCCCGGGTGGCTGGGGGCATTTGGATGGGTTTGGATTTTGGTTGTTTGCTAGCCCAGCATGGAGCCCACAGTATCCATCAAGGAAGAGAGGAGGGTGTGGTCGTGCCCTGGGCCGGCGGCTCTTGCGCATTTCTCGCAGATGGGGCGCACGTCCTGCAGAATGGTGAAACTCCGGGTTTCTTTCCCGCAATATGCGCAGAATGCGGTTGGGTTTTTTCCAGCAGGGTGGGTTTCCGCACAGCTTGCGTGCACCAGCCCCCTATTGGCAAGCGTGGTGGTTTTCTGGTAGCTTTCAATCGGCCGGAGGCAAAGCGGGCAGGTGATGGTTTTTTCCATGCGCTCAAGCTCGCCTGCGCAGTAGCCGCAGTAGCTCTCCCCCTTGCGGCGCTTCCCCTCGTCCCTGCGCATGCGCGTGCCGCATCGGGAGCAGGACATCATTTCCTCTTTTTGCTCCTTGCGGTCGAAGCACGGGATGCAATACATGTTCCTTGCGTAATAGCCTGAGTCGTATTCGTCTATCATTGTGCCGCAGGCAAGGCAGTATGGCATGGGAGTAGCTCACGGGCGAGGAATAAAACGCCTCCTGCTCCGGGCAATGACGGGTGCGACTGAAGGCTTGCTTTGCACAAGGGGGAACTGCGCTAGAAGTTGAATGCTGAGATTTTGTAGAACTTTATTTCCTTTTCAGTGCCGCAGGCGATTATGAGGTCAAGGCG
>CAYSQN010000159.1:0-2157 GCA_964433305.1 Microcaldota archaeon
GTGCGACTCGGATAGGAACCCTTTGCGCTTTTCTTGGGAGAGGCTCGGTTCCCCTAATGAGGAGAGCATCCTGTTGCAGCGCGGGAGCACCTGCTCTGGCGCCCCCTTTACCAGAGCCAGGTGACTTTCCCCATATAGCCGGATGGAGCTCATCATCTTGCGCTGTGAGTCAAACGGGATTTCTCCTGCGAGCTTGTGGGAGCGCCGGATTTTTTCCTGGTCGCCGCCGCAGGATTCGACTGCGGAGAGCAGCGCGGTCTCGGTCGGATCGCCGCTGAGCTGCCGTATGCCCTCTGACTCCACCACCATGGAGTTGTTGCAAAGCGCCATCACCTCCACTGCGCGGGCGAGGGAAGGGTCGATTTTCAGGAAATGAGGGTCAAGCTCCCCGGAGGAAACCGTGTAGGCGTTTTGTGCAAGGATGATTTCCTGGACAGTCATCTTGTTCTGGGTGATGGTGCCTGTCTTGTCGGTGCATATGACGGTAGCCGAGCCAAGAGTCTCCACGGCGGGCATCTTGCGGACAATGGCGTTCTTGCGCGCCATTTTCTGGACCCCGATGGCGAGGATAATGGCAAGCACTGTTGGCAGCCCCTCCGGTATTACCGCAACCGCCAGCGTGACTGCCACCACGAACATTGAGGTTGCCGCCTCCCCCCTCATTATCCCTATTGCAAAAAATATTGCCGCCAGGGCGATTCCGGCATAGCCCAATAGCTTGGAGAGGCCGGAGATGTCGTGCTGCAGCCTTGTCTCCTTTTCCTCTTCCTCCTCAAGGTAGCCCACGATTTTCCCAAATTCGGTGTTCATACCGGTTGCCACCACCACCCCCCTGCAGTGGCCCCGGACCACCGTGGTGCCTGCGAACAGCATGTTCGCCCGCTCGGAAAGCACGGTTTTTTCAGGAAGCTCGCAGGCTTCCTTGTGGGACGGTACCGACTCCCCCGTCAGGGCGGACTGCTCGGCCCCCAGGTTGACTTCCTCGACCAGACGGCAGTCGGCAGGGACGCGGCTCCCCTCCTCTATCATCACTATGTCGCCAACCACCAGCTCGGAGGAGGCGATGGACTCTTCCTTCCCGTCGCGCAGCACCACCGAGCGCAGCACCACCATTTTTTTCAGCGCCTCAAGCGCGCGCTCGGCCTTGTACTCCTGGAAAAAGGAGAAACAAACGGCAATCATCACCGCGATGAAAATCGCCACCGCGTCGATCAGCTTGGTCTGGTCATAGGTGATGCCAAGCAGGAGAGAAATTGCCGCTGCCGCAAGAAGCATGATTATGGGAAGCGAGCGGAACTGCCGAAAGAAGGAGTCGAGGGCTGTCTCCTTTTTCAGCTGGACAATCTCGTTTCTTCCCCATTCGGACAGGCGCTTATGGGCTTCTGCGGAGGAAAGCCCCCTCTTAGAGGTCTTAAGCTGGGAAAAAAGGGACTCCAGGGGCGCTGAGTGGTAGGCTTTCTCATCCATGAAAACCTTTCGCCAAAAAGCCTTAAAAACAACCGAGAAGCAGGAGGGAGGATGGCGCCGTAGTGGCAGTTCAGAATTCGGTGAGCTTTCTCTGGGGCTTTTCTCCTTTTTTTTCGCGCGGGGCTGAATTGGATGAGTCGTTGGGAGTTGCGGCTGTTTCCACCTTTCCTTTTTCCGCCCCTTCGCTTGCTTTTTTAGGGGAACCGCCGGAAAGTGAAAACTGCCGCTTCATGCGCCCCACTATGCGCTTCATGCTCTCCTCCTTCCTGCGCGAGGAGTGGAAGGAGGCCTCGTCCTTGGTGCCCGAAGTTATCAGGATGACCACTTTTCCCGCCTGCAGCCGCCCCGCCCTTCCCCTGCGCTGGATGGAGCGGATTTCGGAGGGGATGGGCTCGAAGAAAACCACGGTGTCGACTGCCGGAATGTCCAGCCCTTCCTCACCTATAGAGGTTGCCACCATCACTTCGAACTTCCCCTGCCTGAAGCGCTCCACGGTGTCGCGCTGCTCCTGCGCGGTGACGCCGTCTTTCTTCCCCAAAAAGCGCTCGGATGACCAGCCTGCCTTTGACAAGGCATCCACAATAGTCTGCACCTGCGTGCGGTACTGCGCGAACACCAATATTTTTTCGCCCTTCTTTTCACCCAAGAGCTTCAGGAGAGCCTCAAGCTTGGGGTGCTCGGATGCGTCAA
>CAYSQN010000160.1:0-2100 GCA_964433305.1 Microcaldota archaeon
GTGCTTATGGTGCTGCTGCTCAGCATTTTTGCGCCCGTGTCCATGGCAGTCCTATTCTCAAAGCTATCCGGGGGCACGGAGTTCGCGCAGGCAGGCTCCAAGTTTACCTCCTCGTTTGCAGGGCAGGAGGCTTTCCGTTACTTTTTTATAGCCGTCATGGCGATTGGCGGGATTGCCCTTGCCACCACGGCAAGCATCCTGACGTATGCTGGAGTGGTCATGTGGGCGGTGGTTGGGTTTTTCACGGGGAACGGCTCCGCCCTTGCCAACACCTCGCCAGGGGGAGTGCCCATCATCCCGGGAATAAACCTTCCGCTGTTTGAGGGAATAATCGCGCTTGCCATCGTGCTGATTGTGCATGAGGGCATGCACGCCATTGTTGCAAGGCTTTACAAGCTGCCCCTCAAGTCCGCCGGCCTGGTGTTCTTTGGATTCCTTCCCTTCGGGGCGTTTGTGGACATTGATGAAAAGAAGCTTTTCAAGGCAAAGAAGGAGCAGCAAAACTCGGTGTTCGTTGCAGGCACTGCGGCAAACTTTGCCACCTCGATAATTTTCCTTGCCCTGTTTGCGTTTTTCCTGCTTGCTTTCGGGGGGGTTAAGTTGCCGGCGGTCGGCTTCGTAGCGCGCACGCTTGGGCTGACCTTTGCGCTCAACTTCATTGTCGCGTCCATTAACCTTGTGCCCCTCCCGCTCTTTGACGGCTACCACATCATGAAAAATGGCGTGGGCAACAAATACGTGTCCGCAGCCATCGTCTATCTTGTGGCAATTGCATTCGTGCTTACCCTTTTCCCCTGGCTGTTCCGCTAGGCGGCGGATTGATTTTTCCGGTTTACCGATACGGTATCTATAAAAACTCTAATTCTGTTGTAGCTGCATGGCTGAAGAGAACGAAAAGGTAGAGGAAACGGAAGAGGAGGTTGAGGAGAAACACTCGATTGCCTCGCGCGGCATTCCCTCCAAGGACTCGCTTTACCTTCCACCTTACAATTCACCTGAGCTTCGCTCCTTCCAGGACGGGAACGAGAACCTGACGCGCAACATCTGGTCCCTTGAGGAGGTGGCCAACTTCGTCTTCCCAAAGCGCTTCCAGCAGAAGTACAATGAGATTGCGCTTGCCTTCCTCAAGCTCGTGCTTGAAAAGACGGTGGTAGATGGGGACGATATTGGGAATTTTGTTTCAAGCAACGGGATTTCCAAGGCGACCTTTTACAACCGAGTGCTGCCGCGCCTGAAGCGGGTGGGGATGCTGAAGGTGGAGAGGCAGACCGTTATCGCACTTGAGAGCAAGCGGAAATTCCGGCCCATGACGATATCGCTTTCCAAAACGTTTGGCAACTACATAACCAAAATCGGGGACTCCTGGCTCGGGATTGTGGATGACGCGAGAAGCAGGAAAAAGCAAGAGGAGAAAAAATAATTCGTGGGCGCTTTTGCCTATTCCCCCTTTTCCTTCGAATCGTTGAAGGCGACGTTTTCCTTGGGGTATATCATCACGCCTTCCCCTTCCACGAACTCGTAGGGGCACATTTTTTCCGAGTGCTTTGCCCCGCGCATCTTGAGCACCTCAATCGCCCGGTAGCGGGAGGACTTGAAGCGCGGGTGGTGCAGCAGTATCACCCCGTCGGTGAGGTATTCCATCCCGGATGCCATTGAGAAGTTGTTGGTCGCCAGCCCCTCTGCGGAGATCATGGTGGTGCACTTCCACTTGCGCAGAAGGTCGAAAAGCAGAAGCTCGGCCTCGCGCGCCTGGTAGGCGGACGGGAAAAGCATGGAGTAGGACGTGAGCGAATCTATCGCAAGCCTTTTGGCGCCAATGGAGGAGATGGTGTCGAAAATCAGCCCGCCCCCCTCTTCCACCAGCTTCTTCACCTCGTGGGGCCGGTAGTTGATTGAGGCGAACATGTTTTTCTCCTCAAGGGCGGCGAAATCAAAGCCGTATGCTGACATGTGCTTTATGATGGAGGCTGAAGGCTCCTCGAATGACAGGAGCACGCCCGGCTCTTGGTGTTGGGACGCCCCGTTGTACAGGAATTGCGCGAGGAAGGTGGTTTTCCCGCAGCCGGCTTCCCCCATTATCATGGTGGTCGAGCGCTCCTC
>CAYSQN010000161.1:0-2086 GCA_964433305.1 Microcaldota archaeon
TAGCCACGGATTCGAAAAGTCTGTTGCAGGAGTTTCTGAAGATGATTTGCATACGGTTGTTGGGATATGTTCCCACAATAACACACCTGTTTTCTCCCGCCACTTACCCCAATCCACCCGTCTCCAACCAATGCGCCAAGCAGCTCTAGAACACGGGGGTCATCAGGTGAGGGCATCTTACTCCTTATCGCATCCAGTCTCAGGGTTATAGCGCTCTTGCCCCCAGCGCGCCTTCTTTCGATAAATCCACTTTCCCCATACTTCTTCATCAGTGATGCATAACAGTTTTTACCCCCCTTTACCTTTCCCCAGCTCTCATCTAGCAGGTGTGAAATATGCATGGAAAAAGAACCCAGTTTTGGGTCAATGCGAAGCATCTTTTTGAAAATCTCTGATGGAAGGGTTCGTTCTTCACTTATCCAGTTCCGAAGGGAACGCCTTGGGACTCCAAGAAGCTCTGCCGCAGTTCGCTGGGTTTTCTTTTTATGCAGGATAAACGTCATCAGCATCTCTTTCTGTCTTCCTGGAATGAAGACAATTCTTTTCATAAAAATATCCCTACTCAAGCTGAGCTACGAGCCCTTGGAACAATTTCCTACAAATCACCTTTAAAAGCATGAGGCATGCCACCCAAAGCATGGCAAGCCGCCTTCCCTTCCTCATCTTCCTCTCGGCCCTTTTGGCATTCAATTCCCTGGTTTTCCTCACCCCTTACCTTGCGGCACAAGGCGACCCTTCCGCCCCTCTTCTCTATGCAGCCTTCGCCCCCACCTGCCATCAGCTCACCTCCCGCTCGCTTTGCCTTTACAAATACCCGTCTGGCAGTTTGGGGATGGGCGACTGCCTTGCCGCCCCCGAGTTTTCCTCCACAAAAGCAGTGGAAATCTCCTATCCCGACAAAATCGCCTACAAGCTCCCGGTCTGCAGCCGAGACTTGGCAATCTACCTCTCCATGCTCATCGGGCTTCTCGCCCTCCCATTCATAGGAAAAATAGAGTCAGAAGACTGGCCGAGCAAGTGGATACTGCTTGCAGCCGCCATACCGATTGGCATTGACGGCACCTCTCAGCTTTTCGGCCTTCAAGAGAGCAGCAACACCGTGCGCCTGATTACAGGGGCGATAATCGGTGTGGTGCTGCCGTTCTATCTCCTTCCCATGCTAAACTCACTCTACTCCTTCCTCCAAGAGAAGCTTGGGAAGAAAAACTAGGGACGAAAATCAATAAGTGAAGGCTTGGAAGGAAAACCATGCGGTAAAAAGCGGGAATAAAAAAGTAAGGGAAATGCGGGCGTCTCCCTAATTGTTTTCGCCCTGGTTTCTCACACGGGAAAGAAAAACCCAAGAAAAAAACAGCAATAATAGAAAATGTCGGGGAGAAAAGCCAAGCTCGCAAGCCTGCTTCTAGAATACCCTCTCCGCAATCGCGGCATAAGCTGGCCTGGAAATGAACAGCCCCAGAAGCGAGCCTAGTATGGTGGCAGTGGCAAATCCGATTATCTCCACCATGCCTGAGATGAGGAGCAGCGGGAGCATGGCAACAACCGCGACCGTGACCGAGGTGGTGATTATCCCGAACGCCTTGTTCAGCTTGGCCTTGTTGTCCCCCTCCTTCTTGAGGAGCTCGTCAGTAACCACAATCTGCGCGTCCACCGACACTCCAATTGCAGCCAATATCCCCGCCATGGCTGAGAGGTCAATGGTGAAAGAGCCGATTATCGCCATCAATATTATCACTTCGGCAAGGCTGATGAAAATCATGGGCAGCACAATTTGCATGTGCCTGTAGCGGATGGCGACCATCAGCGAGACCGCCAACAGCGCAAACGCCACGCCTATCATGGAAAGCCTCAGGAACTCCTCGCCAAGCGGCGCAGGCACCACGGTTTTGGAGCCTAGGCTGATTTGCACCGGAAGCGCGCCTCCCTTCAGAATCGAGGCAAGCTCCCTCTCCTTTTGCAGCGCATCTGCGGCAATTGCCTGCGGGCTGCCGCCTGTGGCGGGTCCGCTTCTGGGATATGCGAAATTCGGAATCCCCTCTGTGACTGAGGGAGCAAGCCTTGGGGCGGTCAGCAGCCCCACCGCCTG
>CAYSQN010000162.1:0-2076 GCA_964433305.1 Microcaldota archaeon
CATCTCCTGTATGCGCGGGGTTTCTGCCGAGGGGACCTTGATGCAGATGTCGGAGGTGGATTCCAGCGCGCACTTGTTTTTGCCCGCCAGTGCAATCATGAAAATGCCGTTTGCACGCGCGTGCTTTGCAGCTTCGACAACATTTTTGGAGTTGCCGCTGGTGGAGATGCCCACTGCCACGTCGCCTTTCTTGCCCCAAGCCTCAAGCTGGCGGCGGAAGGAGGCGTCGAATCCGTAGTCATTGCCTATTGCAGTCATTGCCGAGCTATTGGAGGTGAGCGCCACCGAAGGAAGCGCCTTCCTTTCCTTGAGGTAGCGCCCGAGGAACTCCGCAGCCATGTGCTGGGCATCTGCCGCCGAGCCTCCGTTGCCGAAGAAAATCGTCTTTCCGCCGTTGAGGTAGCAGCCGGCTATTTTTGCAGCAGCTGCATCCACAAGGGAGACTAGCGAGGCGTCGCCCATCAATTTTTTTGCAACCTCGATGTGCTCGGTGGTGCGTTTTTTCAATAAGCCGTTCTCCATGAAACCATCCCCTCAAAGTCAAAGTCGAAGTTCACGAAGCGCGCGCCTTGTAAGGCAAGCGCGTTGGTTATCCTTTTCCTGTCCGAAACGTCGCAGACCACGAACAGGAACCCTCCCCCGCCTGCGCCGCACAGCTTGCCCCCGTATGCGCCGTTCTTCTTTGCAGTGGAATAGAGCTTGTCGAATTGCGGGAAGGAAACCCCGGGCAGCTTTTTCTTCTGCTCCCAGGAGTCGTCTATAGCCTCGCCGAATGCCTTGCTGTCGCCTGAAATGAGCGCATGCTTCATGCCATAGGAGAGGTCGCGGATGGCCTTGAGGGACTCCACGCTTTCCCCGCCCGCCCTCACGTCATCCTCTTTTTTCCTCTCAAGGTCATGCGCCATCGAAGAGCGCGGGAATGGGGTTTCAAAAAGCATCATGGAGGAGTGCCACTCGGCAACGAGGTCCTCCTCTATGCGCAACGGGTATGCCTTGATGCTCTTTTTGGAAAACTCCAGGAAGTTGAAGCCCCCAAGCACTGCGGCATACTGGTCCTGGTAGCCGCCTGGCCTGCGCAGCACTTCCCGCTCAATGCGATAAGCGGTTTTGGCAAACATGTTGCGGTCCAGCATGGGAAGCCCTGCCATGTTGAACATTGCCCCAAGAAGGGAAACTATGAGGGCGGAGGAGCCTGCCAGCCCGGAGTTTTTGGGCGCCATGGAGTGGATGAGAAGCTCGTAGCCCTCAGAGGGGGAAAGGCCGCACTCGGCCATCACCGCCTTGACGATGTCCACGTTGTCTTTTTTGTTGTCGCCGAACTCGAGGGCAAGCTCGGATATCTGCCGCGTGATTTCCCAGTCATGGGAGATTATGGTCGTCTTGCCTTTCTGGGCTTTGGAGAGCTTGGTGTAGGAGTACAGGTTTATTGCCACGTTTAGGACCGCGCCGCCGTGGGTTTCGAAAAACGATGGAAGGTCCGAGCCGCCGCCGCCCAACCCTATCCTGGAGGGCGCGCGCGCCTTTATGTGCATTGTGTTCATGTCCGCCTTTTATTGGAGAGCCTTTTTATACATTCTTTGAAGTAAGGTTCTTGAGCAATAAACACGCGGGCGGCGCATGTGCACAAAAGGGCATATGGCCAAACCTTACGAGTGGTTTGATGGAAGAGGACTTTGAAGCCAAGACGGAAAAAGAGCTTGAAAGGATGGCGGCCAAGGGCTGCCGTGTGTTGGTTACCGGAGGAAGCGGCTACCTGGGCTCCATACTGGTCGAAATGCTGCTGCAGCGCGGCTTCCGTGTGGACGTGCTTGACAACCTGGCCTATTCCCAAAACACGCTGTTCAACCTGTTCCACACGGGCAGGCTGAAGTTCATCCACGGGGATGTCACAAATGAGAAGTCTATGGAGAAGGTGCTGTCCGAAAAGTACGACTTCATCTTCCCCCTTGCGGCAATTGTGGGCTTCCCGGTCTCGGAGCAGAAGCCCGAAGTCACCTGGCTTATCAACCACCAGTCAATCGTTTACCTACTGAAGAAGAGGAGGAAGGGGGCGACGGTGATTTTCCCCACCACCAA
>CAYSQN010000163.1:0-2072 GCA_964433305.1 Microcaldota archaeon
AACTGCCAAGAGCCCCCCTCCAATCCCTCTCAGTGACCAACAATCCGCACCCGCCCCAATCCAAAACACAATTCGCACAGCGCAATCTCAAAAACCTCAAAACCGGCCATTGCCCCGCCTCCCGCCTCATCTGGCGCGCAAAGCCGCAAAATATCCGCCACAGCCCGCCGCTCCTCCCTCCTGCGCAACCGCTCAATCTTATAAACCCGCCCCGAGAATACCCCTCATGGCTTTCAATGCTTTGCGAGGGCAGTCGGCAACCGAGTACATCATGGTGCTTGCCGCCGTCTTGGTCATCGGCATAATCGTGGCCACGCTTCTGAGCTATTTCTCAGGCTTTTCAGGCAGCATAACCGAAAGCGAGTCGCAGACCTACTGGCAAAGCGTGGCGCGGCCCATACGGCTCCTTGAGGTGAACCACGATGCCGCAGGGATGCAGTGCACCTCCTCCCCCATACTCACCGTGGATGTGCTTCGGGTATACGTGCAAAACACGCAGACCAACCCCATCGTGCTTCAGCAGATAGTCGTGGACAACGATGCCTCCGTGGTGCCAAACGTCTGCCCGGGAAGCGCAGACAACTCCGCCCCCTCGCTCACCACCTCCAACGTTACGCTTGGGCCTGGCAAATCGGTCCTTGTGGGCTTCATATCCACCAAGAAAAAGTGCATCTCCTCCTCGCAGAGGGTCAACATGCTCCTCAAGTTCAAGTACTATTCGCGCGGCTTGGAAAAGTACCAGATTGGCGAGAAGGAACTCATTTTCACCTGCGCCTGAGTGGAAAATAGTCGGCAACCTTCGGGGCCAGCGCCTTCCAGCCATGGGCCGCACAGCCTCGGCAGCCTCCACTCATTATATACCTATTTTCCGGATTAGCCGTTATGGGCTGGAAAATGGACGAAATTGACCGCAAGATACTCCAGCTCCTGAGCGAAAACGCAAGAATGCCCAACCAAAGGATCGGCAAAAAAGTCGGCCTCTCAGAGCCTGCCGCGCGAAGGAGGGTGGCTGCGCTCTCTTCAAGGGGAGTGATACGCCGCTTCACCATAGACGTTGAGGAGTCAGGCGGCGTCTGTGCTCTTGTCTTCATCACCACTTCCCCCGAAGTTTCGTCCGAGAGGATGGCAAGGGAGCTGTCGCGGGAGGAGGGGGTTTGGAGGATATGGGAGCTTTCCGGGGAAACCGATGTCGCGCTTCTGCTCTCCGCCCCGGACATGGAAACCCTCAACAGGCGCGTGGATGAATTGCGCTCCATGCGCTCGGTGAAAAAAACCTCCACCTCCATCATAATGAAGAAATGGAAGTAGTTTTTCGTTGTTTTTTCACTTCTTTTCAACTAAATTAGCAGCTAATATACTAAATTATTTAAACTGTTGGGACTACAAAAGTGAGCAAACAAGAGGTGCAATCATATGTCAAACGCAGAATGCCCAGAGTGCGCCGGAGCGGTGGCCCTGGCACCTAAGACCGAAATAGGCGAAATCCTCTCCTGCCCGGACTGCGGCGCAAGGCTGGAGGTCCGCAGCCTGGAGCCCCCTCAGCTTGCCGCAGCCCCTAAGGTGGAGGAGGACTGGGGCGAGTAAGGGCGCGATGGGAGCAGCGCATTGGCGCTTCCGATGTCAGGGTAGTTTTCTATGAGACTTGGAATATGCTACACCATAATTTCCGCAGAGAACAAGCAGCTTTTCGAAGCGGCAGCACGGCGGGGCGTGCAGCTTGAGCGGCTGGCGGACTCCGACGCGGTGCTTGACATCTCAGCCAAGGGCGCAGCCGACTTTGATTCCATATTGCAGCGCTCAGTTTCCTTCTCAAGGAGCACCTACCTGACATATTTTTGGGAAGAACTTGGCGTTGACATGGTCAATTCATACAAGGCGTCGGCCATTTGCGGGGACAAGATGCTCTGCTCGCTTCAGCTGGCGAAGAAGGGCGTGCCCACCCCCAAAACCCTATTGGCGTTCACTCCGGACTCCGCCCGTGCGGCTGCAAAAAAGCTTGGCTTCCCCCTTGTGCTCAAGCCGGTCATCGGCTCCTGGGCGCGGATGGTGCACAGGATAAACGATTCGGACTC
>CAYSQN010000164.1:0-2065 GCA_964433305.1 Microcaldota archaeon
CAGACAGCACGCCCTCAAAGAAGTTCGGCACAATGTCGTTCCAGGTGAAATCCACCTTCAAATTCATTATCTGGTCGTATTTTTGGGCAAACGCCTTCATATCCGGCTTGCAGCCAAGGAAATAGCCGGCTTGCCCAAAGGCAAGGGGGGCGGGCACTCCTCCAGCCGACCAGGTCTGTGAGACAGGGTCATAGCTTTTTCCGGCAGCCCACTCCGGGCACACCTGGTCGTGCGGCACTCCGTTGAGCAGGAAACCGCTTGCAATCATGTCAAAAGGCCCTCCAGGAATCACCAGCGCAAGCGCAAGGAGCAGCACTGCGGCAGAAACCCCAAGCTCGAATATTTCGGTCCTGGCAAACCCCTTGATTGAGGGCATGGAGAAAAACTCCCCCGCCATCCAGGCAAGGGAGATGATGGAAATGGCGGCAGAAAACGCGATTAGCACCCCGCTGTCAGAAATCAGGTCTAGCAAAAACGGGAACACAAGCGCACCAAGGGGAGTATATGGCTAATATCTATAAAAACTAAATCGAAGACAATAGGTGATATGGTGCTGATAGCGCTGCGGATAGCCGCGTTAGCCCTGCTTTTTCTTCTTACCTCCCTGCATGCCGTTGACCCCTACTCCGAACTTTCCTACCGCACCTTCATCTCGCTTTCCGCAAAAAATATCCCTCCAAATAACCCCACAAGCGTCGAAGTTTCAGTGGCCGCCACCTACCTTGACTTCAGCTTCTACTCCGAGCTGGAAAAGGACAAAGTTCGGGCAATAACCGACACAAGCCACCTGTTCCAGCCCGACACCTTCACGAAAAACAACCGATACTCGGGAGTGTTCCCTTACGAGGGCGCCACGCTTGAATTCACCTTCAACGGCCACCCCATAGTGAACTCCAACGGGGACGTCATTTGCAATCAGGTAACCACAGATGCCGCTGGCAAGGCTTCCTGCATCATCGAAAGGTTCAAAGACCCGGAAGTGCCGGACCCAATATTGTTCTCCTCCCTCCCCTCCTGCGGCTATGTCCGCGTGAAGGCTGCCGAAAAATACATCGGCTCCAAGCTGTACCAATCCGGCTCGGCAACCATCACCGTCTGCCCAAAAGGCAACCAGGCCATCTCGGCATTCGGGCCTGCGATAATTTCCGCTTTTGACCCTCTCACCCCATCGGGATGGCAAAACCTCGCCATCTGCTTCCCCTCGCTTCTGATAGCAGGCATCCTGATGGCGTCCATGTATTATTCCGGCCGCGACCCGCTCTCGCTTTTCGACATCACCACGCCCCGGCTTCCCAAGGGGCAAACTTTCAAGATAAAGGCCGGGGCAGCCCCCCAGATGCTTCGCCAGGTGCTGCGCCGCTACGCCATGCTCAAGAAGCAGGCAAAGGCCGACACGGAAAAGCTCTTTGTCAAGCTGGTGAAGATGTCCTCCGAATACCAAAAAGCCTCCCTCACCGGGAAGATCGGGCTTGCGATGGCGGCAAAACGCCAGGCCCGCTCGTTTTACAATGAGCTGGAAGAGACCGCTCGCCTGAAAAAGGCGACCGGCATCGAGACCCTCCAGCTCAACTACATGAAGCGGCGGCTTGGGGAAATGATGCGCACCGTTTCCGGCATGGACGAGGACAAGGGCACCTGGGACAGGAAGAAAAAGCAGCGATGGGGCAAAATGACCAATTTGGCGTTCCACAGCTTCAACACCTTTACCATGGCCGAGAACGCGCGGCGCACCATGGGCGCGGCACGAGGCCCCACTGGAAAGGGCAACCTTTTCTCAAGGCAGGTGAATCGGTTCATGGAAAAGGCAGGCGACGGGGTGGTGTCCCTCGAGGGCAAGCCGGTGATGAGGTTCCTGGGCAAAGTCCCGCTGGTCCGCAAAGTGGTCGCCATCCCAGGCAAGGCGGTGGATGTCTCGCTGGGCTGGATAGCCGCAAAACGGGGGGTAAAATCCGTCGTCCGCGAGCTTAAGGGCGGTGCCATATTCATGGCCGGGCAGACCAAGCTCGGGCGGCCCATCTACGACTCCGTGAAAAAGAGGTTCCTGGACAAGGAGGGCAAGGACACC
>CAYSQN010000165.1:0-1897 GCA_964433305.1 Microcaldota archaeon
CGTACACCGTGTTGCCTTCAAAGCTGTTCCCATTTGAGCTGCCAAGGTCGGCTGCGGCGGTTTGGCCGCCGTTGCTGATGGTGTTGCCGGTGAAGGCGTTGTTGTTGCCCCCAACAAGCTTCAGTGCCACGCCTTCTGAGTTTTGCATTTCATTTTCTGATACCGCATTGCCAGCTGTGTCCTGAAGAGTTAATGCGGTTCCCTGGTCTCCACCGCTGCCTCGGTTCCTGGTTATGGACCCGCTGTCCATACTCCTTACATAGAGCCCGTATTTCCCGGAAACTTCGTTGCCGGTTATCTCAAAGCCATTTGCGGACACGCCTCCGATGTAGATGCCTATGTCTGCGCCTTGAGCATAGTTGTAGTTTACACGCCCTTCGCCCACTCCTTGCGCAATGAGCCCGCTGTCGCCAATGAGGGCATTTTCACTTACATCTACCCCTTCTGCAGAGGTGGCGTATATGGCTGCATCTCCCTGCAACATGCTAATTATTTTGTTGTTGATTATTGCTATGTTGGAAGAGTCGGATTCAACGCCAACTGCATTGCTTCCCATTGATTCAAGGTAGTTTCCCTTTATCGTGACCTCATCAGTATTCACGATTAAAGCCGCTTGCTCCCTGGCAGAGGAAAACACACTTCCCTGGACGTTCACCTGCTGGCTGTTTAGCACGGCAAGGACACCCCAGTTGGAGGAATCTGCAGCAACGCTGTCAATCTCCAAGCCAGAGCTCTCCATCTGAATTATTGAGTGCCAACGGGTTGAAAACGCGCTTTCGCGGATGGTGAAGCCAGAGCCTCCCTGTATGAACACTGCGTTCTCGGTTTCAGCCACCTGGGTGTTTTGCACTTCGCCCCCCTGGGCTCCGTTAAAGTAAACTGCCGAGGCGCCCAAGTTTTCAAAATTGCAGTTCACCACTTTTGTGAATCTTTTTCCGGAAATGAGCCCGAACAGCGCCCCTTCGCCCCCGACCACATGGTGCCCGTTGCAGTCCAGAGTGACATAATCTGCTGCAACGGTGAAACATCCCTGTCCGGTTACAACATCGTTCATGAGGACATATGTCCCCCTTTGCTGTGATAGGACTCCGCAGGCATAGGTCGGAATGCTTACCCCTTCCAATTTTGGATTTGAATAATATGCGGGCAGCTCACCTAGTCCTGCTTTTTCCTCAAGATAGCGCGCCTGTTCCCCTATCGCCTGTGTCTTCTGGGCGCTCTCCTGCGCCTTCATTTCTACATAGGACAGTATTCTATCAGGTGCGATGGCAAATGCCGTGCCTGCGAGGCACATCGCCACCACAAATGCTATTGAACTGAATTTTCTAATTTTTTCCATTTACAACCCCCCTATAGTGTTATTTTTCTGAACTCAAAAGCAGGGGCTAGAGCACTTGCTGGCCCATTGAATACCGCTTGATTTGCTTTGCAGCCTGGCAGAAAGAGTACTTGGAGTGCAGTATTGCTGGCATCCCCCACAGTGGATTTTCCTGCTGCAACCAGTTTATAATGTTTTTTAAAACTTCATCAGGACAAACCATTAGAAAACACATTGTTTTCTTAGTCGTTTTCCAAGAGAAGAAAAAAATTAGTTGCGCTTTGTTTTATTTTCAGCCGCTTTTCGCCCGCAAGGAAAATATGAGGGTATGTCTTCCTTTCTTCCATGGGTGCAGGTCTGCTCTCCTCTTTTCTTCTCATCCGCTTCTTGCCAGTGTTAGCAGGAGAAGATGAACACAAGCCCGTTTTCTTCTTTCTTGTCCAGCCGCGCGTAGCCGTATCTTTCAAACTGCACCACTGCGCCGTCTGCAAGCTCCCTGCATGATGGCTCGCAGTAGCCGCTCTCTTCGCTCATCGAGTCTGCGCGGTAAGCGCCATTCTCATCAAGCAAGTCGCCGGC
>CAYSQN010000166.1:0-1872 GCA_964433305.1 Microcaldota archaeon
TGAAATTCACTATCCGAAGCTGCGTGCCAAGCTTTCCATTATTGATTCCTGAAATATTGTCAAGGATCTCTTCTCTTAGGCAATCGTCCTTTCCGGGTTTCCACCTGAGGCTTTTCACAATTTTTTGCGCCTTCTTGTTGAAATTCCCGATCCACCCTCTGTTCTCAATCTGGTTGAACTTATTCCAATTCTCGCCCTTCTTTCCCGAAAAAAGGTCAGCTGTGTATTTAGTCTTACTTATTTTTTCAAATCGTGGGGCGGATTCCCAATCCTTATGTTTCATCGCCATGCAGACCAAATTATCATGTGTTAGAAAGTCTATTTAAAGGTATTTATCACCGTCCGCCCCTCACACCTTTTTATATCCGACCGCGCCAATTCTTCCAAGTGGTTGCCATGGGCCCGAAAAAACTTCTGACTGCCGCAGCTGCCTTCACGATAATCTCGCTTGCCATCTACACGGCAGGTGCCATGCTTGACATGCCCCACTACACCGAAGCTGCAAACGCTTCCCTTTGGAGCCCTGCCATGATGCCCTCTGCAGGCGCATCACCGCCCCTCACGTTCTTCCTCCTCTCGGCCGCCTCAACCTTCCTAACCGGCATCCTCCTCTCCTGCCTATACTCTGCCAGCAGGAATTGGTTCAACTCCAACAAGCCGTTCAAGAATGACAAGGCGCTTGCGGTGGGGGCAAAATTCGGCCTCTTCGTCTTCCTGTTGATGCCGCTTTCCACCTTCTTCTTCAACTACCTGACCTTTGCCGTTCCAATGGGCCTGAACCTCTCCTGGCTGCTCCAGGGCTTGGCCTCCTGCGTGCTTGGGGGGATGGCAATGGCAAAAATACTCTCCTGAAGGTGACAAACATGCTTCCCGGAATGGACCCAAAGAACATGCAGAAGATGATGAAGCAGATGGGCATCAAAAGCGAGGACATCGAATCCTCCAAGGTAGTGATTGAGCTCAAGGACGGCGGCAGGCTGGTGGTTTTCGAGCCATCCGTGGTCCAAATCGAGATGCAGGGCCAGAAATCCTTCCAAATCTCAGGCAAGGTGCAAGAGGAGCAGGACGCAGGCGAGGACGACATCAAGATGGTGATGGAGGCCGCAGGCTGCAGCCGCGAAGACGCCCAAAACGCCCTGCGCGAAACCGGCGGGGACATTGCCGAGGCAATAATTCATCTTAAAGGAGAATGATGGGCTTAGTCCTTCCTTCGCCGTGCCGCCAGCCCAATATTTAAACCTTCACTGAAAACCCAACAAGCTTCGCAAGAAGCGTGGGAGGTGGGACGGAGCCTTCGGGTGTACCGTTCCCCTCTGTATTTTTGCATCATAAATTTGGCATGCAAGCGCATGCCTCAGTATTTTTATCTCCCCATCCCATCGGCTTGCATCCACGCTTCCACTCCACAACGCAATTTGCATTTTGCAATATGCTACCTGCTTATTCCCCCTAACCCGCTGCCTTCCAACCCCCCAGCCAGCCCTCCCCATTTTTATCCTTCCCCAAACGAATCATTTTTGGTTTTCGCATGCTCTCAGACTACGCCAAACTGGCTCCCCAAAAGCCCGGGGTGTACATTTACAAGGATGGCAAAGGCGCCATCCTCTACGTTGGAAAGGCAAAAAACATCAAGAGCCGCATCTCCAGCTACTTTTCCAAGTCCGTGCAGGAAATCACGCAGCAGATGCTCTCTCAGGCGCAAAAAATAGAGTTCATAGTGACAGACAGCGAGTCCGAAGCCCTCGTTCTCGAGTCCAGCCTCATCAAACAGTACTACCCCAAGTACAACATCGACCTGAAGGACAATGAAAAGTTCACCTACATCCTCATAACACAGGAAAAATTCCCCCGCATGCTTTTGGTCAGGAGAAG
>CAYSQN010000167.1:0-1792 GCA_964433305.1 Microcaldota archaeon
CCTGCAGGTTTTTCTCGATGCTGCCCTGGTCTATGCTGCAAGTTTTGTTGGAATCAGGCTCAAGCACGGTAAGCGCCTGCTGTGCGCACACCTTTCCATCAGCCTTTATCCAAACCGCAGTCTGCCCGGGGGTTATGAACTGGCACAAGCGGCTTCCTCCGGCCATTCCTCCATTTGAAATGCCAATTATCTCCTCCCCGCAGTTGTAGGTGAACTCCACAGGGTACCCAGCAGAAACTGTGAAGCCAATATCCGTCGATTCTCCCGCCCTTATGGTTGAAGGGTTAAGCTGGAGATGGCAGGTGGTGGCAGAACCACTCTGGGTGGCATTTTCGCCAGATTCGCCTGTCAATACCGTCCCGGTGTTGCCTCCTTCCACAATTTCCGGTGTGCTGCCCCCGCTTTGCACCGGAGGCGCTTGCTTATTGTTGGCGGCAGTTCCGCCCTGTGCTCCCGAAGTGACGCAACCAAGCAGCAAAGCGCATAAAGCAGCAAGCAAAAGCAGCCTCTTCATAAAATCCCTCTGGGCAAAAGGCTCAGGCAACGAATATAAGGAGACCGCACCTGTTCCGCCGCAAAAGGCGGATGCCCGCCTTGCCTGTCAGCAAAATGGCAGGCAATTCCCTCGCCATCCGCAAACGCATGGCGCCCCTAGGAAAGAAGGTGGGACATCTTGTCCTTCTTGATCTTCAGGTACTCCTTGTTGTACTTCGTCTTCCCGAATTCATGGGGCACCCGCTTGGCAATCCTTATCCCGAACTGGAGCAACCTGGCAATCTTGTCCGGGTTGTTGGTAATCAGATTCACCGACTTTATCCCAAGCTTGCGTATCATCTCCGCAGCCGCTCGGTAGTCTCTGCTGTCCGCGGGAAGGCCAAGCGCCAGGTTCGCCTGCACGGTGTCCAGCCCCTTGTCCTGCAGCGCATAAGCGCGTATTTTGTTGGTGAGGCCAATGCCCCTTCCCTCCTGGCGGAGGTAAAGCACCACGCCTTTTCCGGCTTTCTCAATCTTGCGCAGCGCAGCCTCCAGCTGCGCGTTGCAGTCGCATCTCAGGGAATGCAGCGCGTCCCCTGTGAGGCACTCGGAATGCATGCGCAAAAGCACGCATTTCCCGCCCCTGACATTCCCCTTCACAATAGCCACATTTTCCTGCCCATCCATGCTGTTGCAGAAGGCAAAAACCGTAAAGTTCCCGAATTTGGTGGGGAGCTTAGCCTGTGCAATTATCCTTATCCTGCCCTTGTTCATCCCTTTCATGAAAACACACCCTGCCCATCCGCCCAAGGCTCCTGTGCCTGGGGTCATTTTTCTTGCAGCCTAAAGTTTCTCCCTTCTTGAAACTCTCGAAATCAGCCGTTTGCCGCCTTCCCCTATAATCTCACTTGTCGCTCCGAGCCCTGCGCTTATTATCCTGCCGCCCCGCGAGGTGGTGCTTGCCACCGCCTTGCGCGTAAAGTTCCAGCCGTGAAGCACATGCTGCACCGCCCCTTGCGTTGGGTAGACCGCCACAAGGTCAAACACCATCGCCCGGTCGCTTGAGCTGTTTGGGACTTCCCTCCCCCGCTGTATTTTTGGCGTGAAAAATACGGCCACCAGCAATCTCATTGCCGCAGAAAGCAGGAAAACCAGCAATATCCCGCTGTAGCCGAACAGGGTCACCCACCCGAAGCTGGCAAGGAAAACCCCTCCGGCAAGGGCCCCGGCCGCATAGAAAAGGCCGGAAAATATGTTGTACTTTGAAATGAATGACGCCCGAAGCTCCCTGCCAACAAGCGAGAGCGCATAGTTGAAA
>CAYSQN010000168.1:0-1782 GCA_964433305.1 Microcaldota archaeon
AAATAACGACTGCTTTCAAGGTTAAAACCAAATGCTTAGGGCGAAGGGTGGGGGAATGCTAGATAACAGGGTTGTTGAAGTCATAGGGCTGATAGACACCGTTTCAGAGGACACCTCGGTCCCAAAAAACATACGCAGGGCGCTTTCCGAAGCAAAGGAGAGGCTCAAGGGCAATGACGAGCTTTCCACCAAGGTCTCCGCGGCAGTCTATGCGATAGAGGGCATTTCCGAGGACATCAACATGCCCATGCATGCCCGCACGCAGATTTGGACCATACTTTCTGCGCTTGAGTCGATAAAGACCGGATAAAGTTGGGAGAAGCCAGATACGGTAACTCTTCTTGCCTTTCCCGTGGAGCGGGGATGGCAAAATATTTTGCGCGACTTGCCGAATTAGGCAAAAAAGGCGCGCGGTGAGTGCGTGAAGGGCGATTTGGAGCGCGTGTACAGCGGAGGGATACGGCTTGACCCCCAGGCTTACGACTACCTGGAAAAAAACGAGGTTCCCCCATCCGCGCTTGACCGCCTGCTGTCCCTGCATGAGATGGTGGTAAGCCTTGAAACGCTCCTCTCAATCGTTTCCTCGGAGGAAAAAGTGCCGACGCAGGCGGTGGTGAGCCGCTCCCCTTCTTTCAAGCCCATTGCCAAGGAGTACGAATCGAACTGCCGCGTGATAGACCGCTCGGACATTTCCGGCAAGTCCAACTGCGAAGGCAAGCTTGAGAATTTTGTCTCGCATTTCCGCGACCGGTTCGAGAGGGTGTCCAAAATACTCAAAGAGAGGATTTCGCCCAACCCGGTGGTGGCAACCTCCGCCCTTGAGGGGAAGGCAGGGCAGAAGGTCAGGCTCATCGCCATGGTCACCGAGAAGCGCACCACCAAGAAGGGCAATATCCTATTGGATGTGGAGGATGAGGAAGGGGTGGCCAAGGTCGTCATCATGCAAAAGACCCCCGCCTTCGAGATGGCAAGAAGGATGCTCAACGACGACATTGTGGCCATCGACGGGAAGCTCACCTTTGACGGAACCAAGCCGGGGGAGCTTTTCATTGCCGAAGCCCTAACCTACCCGGAGGTCTCATTTGGGAGGGAGCTCAAAAAAACCGAGAAGGACATTGCGATTGCCTACATATCGGACCTGCATATGGGCAGCAAGAAGTTTTTGGACAAGGAATTCGCAAAGTTCATAAGCTGGCTCAACGGGGACGAGGGGAACGCGCAGCTTGCCGGAAAGGTGAAATACCTGACCGTTTGCGGGGACATTGCGGACGGGATTGGGATATACCCCGAGCAGGAAAAGGAGCTGGAAGTGAAGGACATCTACAAGCAGTATGAGATGTTTGACCGCGCGCTTGAAAAAATACCGGACTACATAACCGTGGTGGTGACCCCGGGCAACCACGATGCCGTAAGGCGCGCCGAGCCGCAGCCTATGATACCGTATGACATGATTACAAGCGAGGTGGTGCGCGCGGGCAACCCGTGCAGGGTGGAGATAGAGGGCTTCAAGCACCTCATGTACCACGGCACAGCCTTGGATTCGATTATCGCCGGGATTTCCGGGCTGACTTACTCGGAGCCGCAGGAGGCCATGCTTGAGCTCCTCAAAAGGCGGCACCTCTCCCCGATTTACGGGGACAACCTGATAGTCCCGGAAGACCATGACTACCTGGTGATGGAGGACGAGCCGGACATCCTGCACATGGGCCATGTGCACAAGAACGCCATCATGATGTACCGCGGCACGCTTTTGATAAACAGCGGAACCTTCCAGGACAGGAC
>CAYSQN010000169.1:0-1737 GCA_964433305.1 Microcaldota archaeon
CCCAAGGGAAACCAATACGGAATAGAACTTGTCCTCATAGGTGCCGGATGTCGGCCCAAGGGAGGAGAAAAACGTGAGGGCTGCAACCGCCACGATATCCTCCACAATCAGCATGGAGAAAAGCAGGGGCATGGTGGGGTTGCGCAAGAGGCCCTTCTCCGACACTATCTTGTATAATATGGCGGTGCTGGTGATGGAAAGCATGGCCCCGATGAACAATGAAGAGGTCAGGTCCAGCCCGAAATACAGCGCCAATTCGTAGCCCAGGAAAAACAGCACAGCCATCTTGAAGACGGTGATGAGCACCGCCCGAAAGCCGCTCTTGAGTATGTGTGAAATCGAAAACTCAATCCCCACTGCGAACAATAGCAGTATCGCCCCAAGCTCGGAGAACGTGCCAATGAGGCTTTGGTCCGATACTATGGACAGCGCATGGGGGCCAACCAGCATCCCGAATATCAGCAGGCCAACCACGTAAGGCTGCCTGAGTTTTATCGAAAGCACGGTGCCCAGAAGCGCGAATATGATGAAAAAAGAAAACTGCAAAAGTGTGCCGCTTGCCGCCCCGTCCATGGATTTACCTCTTGAACATGCTGGATAAGGAAACAAGCTTTATTAGCTTCCTCAAGGGCAGCGCCTGCAGCTGCCCCCTGCCCTCTCGGCACGATAAAAGCCACGCCAGCAGGCGCTTCCTGAGGGGTTCCCTCCTGGAAAGCCCTCTCCCCCCGCGCGCAAGCTGCCGCTGCAGCTCATCTGGGAGAAGCAAAGAAACCGCGGCGGGCATCCCTTCCCCATCTGGCATTCCCTCCAATTTCTTAATCGCTGCAAGTATGCGCCCCTCCACCAGTGCATACTCCCTGATTGCCTCCTCCTTCCTCTGCAGCGCAAGCTCCACCGCCTCGCGCAGCTCTTTATTTGATGAATGCAGGATGGCTTTTTCCTCCCCCTGGATTTTTTCAAGCGCCACCGCCCTTTCTTTTTCCGCCGCCGCCTTCCCCCTTTCCGCCTCTGAGGCAGGCCGTATCCTTTCCGCCTCCACGATTTTCGCATCCTGCTTAGATGTTAGCAATGTGGAGAGCTCCTCCTTTTTCTGCGGTTCCTGTTGCGACTGCCCTTTCTCCTCGGTCTGCGCACTTGAGCAGTAAAGCAGGCACGGCTGGGCGGTTTCATTCACGATGCCTGCCATCACCGCCTCATGCGCGGTAAGCGGCACTTCCATCCCCTGCCGCTCGCTTTGGGTTTCGGACCTTGAGGAAACCACCTGGGTCTCCTTCATGTCCTCATTGTAAAAGCCCCACACTATCTTGGTGGTCTCCTTGGATTTTTCCGATTGCGGCAATGCCTGGGCAGATTGCCCCTGAAGGCTTTCCACCACCACCTTGCTCCTCTCCTCCATGCCCTCCGCATTTTTTACCTCATCCAGCTTCATCGCCCTCTTCACATATTGTGAGGCGTTTTCCAGCCCCCAGGCAAAGGAGGCGGCATAAATGGCACTCTGCGCTCCGGGGGTGAGGGTGGAAATGAATTCCGAAATGCCGTTCTTCTTCCATCCCTCCTCTATCTCCTGCAGCGCATGGGCCATCTCCTGCGGATTGACGGAATGGCTCTCGAAAAACTTCTGCAGCGCGCGGACTTTAATGCCCATCTCGGATTCCTCATGGGCGCCCTCCTCATGCTCCCTCTTCTGGGCGTAAGACTGGAAAATCAGCATGGTTGCACCAAGCCCCTTGCATCGGC
>CAYSQN010000170.1:0-1667 GCA_964433305.1 Microcaldota archaeon
GCGCCTCCCTTCAGAATCGAGGCAAGCTCCCTTTCCTTTTGCAGCGCATCTGCGGCAATTTCCTGCGGGCTGCCTCCGGTGGCCGGGCCGCTGATGGTGTAGGCGAAATTCGGAATCCCCTCCGTAACTGAGGGGGCAAGCCTTGGGGCGGTAAGCAGCCCCACTGCCTTCCACACCACCACCGAGTCGGAGGCTGGGGAAGCGGAGGACACAAGATACTGCGGCGCCATCTCCTCCGAAGTTTTTTCCTCCACCAAAAACCCTGCCGCCTTAAGCTTTGGAATGATCGGGCTTGAAGCCTTTACTATCGCCTTGGTCTTGTTGTCCTTGGGGGCAATGCTGAAGTTCCCCTCAAGCTCCTCCTGGAGATAAACCGGGATATCATTTCCCTCCAGCTTAAGCGCCGCTGAGGCAAGGGAAAGCGCGGTAGCCTTGGAGATTGGCGCCTGGGAGAGCTTGGCATTTGACAGAAGCTCGTCTTCGCCAATTACGACTATCGCATCGCTTGGCCTGTCAAGGAACATGAAAAGCGGGTAGTTGCCTTTCCCCTTTGAGGTGGTGGCGAACTTCTGCGCCCCTGACTGGGTGACCGAGAACTGCACTCCCCAGTCCGCCCCCTGGAGGTATTGGCGCGGCACCTGCAGGATGGTGCCGGAGTAGATATTTTCCCCGCTAATGGCGACCTTGCCATCCACCACTCCCTGGTAAACTCCCTGCTTGGAAAGCAGCGCTTCGACGCTTTTCACAAGCTCAGGGCTGCTTTTGGGGAGCTCGACGTAAATCTCCGAGTCCCCGACGGGCCGCACCTTCACTTCGGACAATCCAAATGAGGCTGCCCTGGTTTTGATGGTGTTTACCATCTCCTCCATGGTGCCCGGGTCCACGGATTTTTCAAGCAGCACCGGGATGCGCACTCCCCCTGAAAAATCTATCCCGAACTTCACCCCGTTGCTGGCAACGGAGAACGCCGAAAGAAGCACAATGGCAAGCAATCCGGCAATCCTCACATTGTCCCGCTTGAGGAAGGTGACCGCCGCCCCAATTATGAAAATGGAGGCGATGTAAATGGGCACGCCGTGCGCTTTATCCAGGAACATGGCGGCGCAGCAGATGGCGGCAAAAACGAATATCCCAAGGACCTCCCGGCTCCTGACTCCTCCGCTGATGTCTTGTTTGGTAATCATGCAATCAACCTGAAAATATGCTGGACAGGAAGGGCTTTTGCTCCTCTCCCGTCTTGCCGCCCCTTTCAAGGTAATAAAGCACAATGGGCGCGTTGAAAAGCCAGGTGGCTGCAAGGTCCCCCAAGAGCCCGACTATGGCGACTGCGGCAATCTCATAATAGGTGTTGATGTGCTTCACCATCCCCAAGATGAGCGGGCAGTTGAACGAGACCAACAGCGCCAAGCTCATGGTAGCCCCCGTCTTGAGCGTATCATAAGCCCGCTCCCTGGGCGTGCCCTCCTTGCGCTTTATCACCCTGATGGTCAAAAGCACGTCGGTATCCAGCGAAAAGCCGACCAGCATAAGAAGCGCCGCAAAGGAGGCAAGGGTAAGCGGGATGCCAAACAGCCCCATGCCCCCAAGGGCAATGATTACATCGCAGGCAGCCCCCAAGAGCACCGCGATGCTTGGCACAAAGGTACGGAAAATAATGAAGACCGCCA
>CAYSQN010000171.1:0-1633 GCA_964433305.1 Microcaldota archaeon
TTTTGTTGGCATGGACCTCATCCGAGGCAAGCTCGCGCTTCAGGAAGCCATCCTTGTCCGATAGGAAGGGCATAATGTCTATGAAGGGGACGGAGTTTTTCCTGCACCACTTCTGCAGTTTTGAGTTGAACTTCTTTGAGATTTCGCTTCTCTCCTGCGGCTTCCCATAAAACGGGTAGCCATAGATGTTCTTCTGGCTGGCTGCGGGCGGCACTCCCATCACAAATACCTGGTATCCCTGCCCCTTCACATTGCGCACCACTTCTCCGTAGTTTGAAACCGTGCTGTCCATGAGCGCTTCAATGGGCACTTTTTTCTTGTGCTTGAGGTATTGGTAATGGAAATGCACCCTGCAGTCAATCTCTCCGAATACCAGCCCCACCGCGTCCCGTTTCCTGTCTATCCCTCCAAGCACCTTCCAAAGCTGCCTTCCCGAGCCTGAGCTTGAATCCCCGTCCCTGAGGTTATGCGCGGTTCCCCTTCCCACATGGTGGGTTATCATCCTTTTTTCCATGCGGTATGGGTCGGTGTGGCTGTCCCCAATGAAATGCACCAGCGTCTCCCCGGTCAGCCCAGCGCGTGCCATCCAGTAAAGGCTGTGCAGGCAAACAAGGGGATAGCCCCGGTCATAGCTGCTCCTGTAAATGAAGTAGAACAATCCCCTCTCCCGGTAAAGAGAGGTGAAAAAGCCCCGGGCCAACGACTTCAATCCGTTTTTCCTAAAAGAGATGCCTTCCATGTTTTTGGATGGGGCTTTCAGCTTTAAAAAGTGCCCATTCCTATCTCCAAACATTCGCCGGATGGTTAGATGGACTTCAAGGGGATGGTAACATACTGCAGGTCAATAAGGCCGCTTAAGGCCGACTTGCTCATAGTGGTAACCTCATTCAACTCCTACGATTTGGTGGTTTCGCACCTAAAGCTCCTCTCCAAGCAAACCTACCAGCGCTTCAACGTGCTTTTGGTGCTTGGGGTGGCCTTCGACGACAAAAAACTTGGTGCGTACCTCAAGGGAAACCACTTCTCCTTTGGCATAATCCTCGCAAAGGAAAACGCCCGCAGGGGCTGCTCGGGCGCATTTTTCGCGGGGCAGAAATACGCCCTTGAAAACGGCTACCAATACGTCATCATGGCAGATGACGACTGCATGCCGGTGGATAGGCGGCTCGTGCAGCAGCTCTATATCCACAGGGGCAGCAAGTATGTGCGGCCCACCACGATTTTCGTGGCAGGCGCCTATAAGAAAAAGGGATTTGCCGCAGGCCCCTCCCAATACTCCCTGTATTCCTCGGAAGTTTTCAGGGAATATGGATTGTACTACCTCCCCCTCTACCACGGCGCAGATGATGGGGAGTACATGGAGCGGGTGAAGCAGCCTTTCATCCGCATTCCCAACAAAACAGAACACCCCTACATCTCCGGCATGCGCCTCTTCAGCGTTTTCGACAGGCAGTGGCTGTTCATGCTGCAATCCCTCATCATCATGCGAAGCGCCAGGACAACCCTTTACAATCTGGCACAATACGCGTTCATGGCCGCGGTTTCCCTCTGCTTCCTCCCCCCATATGGCAGGCGGCTGTTTGTGCTGATGAACAGCCTTCTTCTCACCTACACCTATGGGAAGGAAGCCAAC
>CAYSQN010000172.1:0-1621 GCA_964433305.1 Microcaldota archaeon
ACAATGGCATTTTCTCCTTCCTATCCCTTTTTTCTTTTCCGCTCGCTGGTGCCCCCATGCTTCTCACCACCTCCAAAAAGCCCACATTCCACATGCGCACAGTTGCCCACGCATTTTCCTGCGCCATTCCCAACTCCTCATTTGAGGGAAGGGGAAAAAGAAGCCTGGAATCCATGCTGAAAAAAGGCAAGGCAGCCCACCTAGAGCGCCTCTGCCTCATACACAAGCTGCCGGGCGGCAATTGCAGCCTGGCTTTCCTTTCGCTGGAAGAAGAGGGATTCAGCCGCCTCTCCCCGACAATAAGCGTGAAAAAGCTTCTTGTCGGGAAAAAAGCCCCTAAAAAATGCCTTTCCCTGAAGATAGTTGGCAGCAAAGCCCCTATCCTCAAAAGGCTGTTGGGGCAAGCCATTTCGGAGGGGGAGCCATCGGGCACCATTTCAGCAGGCTCGCGGCTGCTTTCAATTTCAATTGCGGGAAAAACCATCCTGAAGGCTCAGGTGGGCTATGACGCAGCAAAGGCGGAAGATGGCATGGATTGCTAAATTGGGTGGAATCAATGGCAGGGCAAAAAGGGAAAAAGAGAGCAAAGCAAGCCAGCGGGGGCGCCACCCTCAAGCTCCATTTCCCAGACACCCGCTCCTCCATTGCAGCCTGCCATGCGCTTGAGGCGGAGGCCGACTTCGCCCACCGCGGGGGCTCAAGGGTAAAGCGGCTTGGCAAAACCGTGGTGGTGGAAATTTTTTCGGACGACTTGGTGTCCCTGCGAGCCTCGCTGAACTCCTACCTGCGCCTCATGCATATTATTAAAACACTTCATAAGGATACAGAGTAGGTGCAGGGAAAAAATCCTTCTGAATGCGATTAAAATAAGGAGATGATAACATGGCAGCGCCACTTCGCGATGCATCGGAATTGCAAAAGCAGCTCAACGAGTTCCAGGACCTGCAGCGCCAGGTTCAGTTTTCCGCCAACCAGCGCCAGCAGCTATCCATGCAAATAGAGGAGATAAAAATGGCCGAGTCCGAGCTTTCCCGCGCGGACAAGTCCATCTACCGCCTGATAGGCCCCATCCTCGTGGAAAGCAGCAAAGCCGACTCCATAAACGACCTGAAGGAACGGCGCGAACTTTTCGAAATGCGCATAGGCGTGCTCTCCAAGCAGGAGGAAAAGGCCCGCCCAAGGCTTGAGGAGATACGCTCAAAACTGGAAAAAGCGCTCGCGCAAAACAAGCTTTCGCAATAGGGTGGGTAAATGCCTGCCAAAAAGCGCACTTTTTCCCTATTTCCCCTCTCTTCCTACAAGCGTTTTATCATAACTTTCCATTCCCACGGCGACCTGGATGCGGCAGGCTCGGCAATAGCCCTTGCCCGCGCAATCGGAAAAAAAGCCACCATCGCCCCCCCCGACCGATTATCTTCCGCGGCAGCCAAGCTTTTGGACTACACCAAAACACCCACCACTCAATTTTCAAGCCTCTCCCTCACCCCAAAAGACTTCCTGATAGTGCTTGACTCCTCCTCCCCCGCGCTTCTTTCCCACCTGGCGGGCATCAAGATAGACCTGATGATTGACCACCATGCAAGGCTGGGGGGCGAACTTTCGGCAAAAAAGACGGTGAACG